>JBEBDP010000240.1:0-11149 GCA_041156925.1 Bacteroidota bacterium
CATCCTTATCTGCAGGAAGCCCTTGTGCAGCGAGGCTTTGCAGTAGATGTGATGGAAAAGATCACCTATGATGAATTAATCAATCAAATTCATCTTTATCAAGGAATGGTTGTTACAACGAGGATCAAAGTAGATCAACAATTAATTGATGCTGCAGTGCAACTCAAATGGATTGGGCGATTAGGCAGTGGTATGGAAATCATCGACGTTGACTATGCTACACAAAAAAATATCATATGCATGAGTAGTCCGGAAGGCAACAAAGATGCAGTAGCTGAACAATGTCTCGGTGTACTACTTTCAATGATGCACAATGTTTTTAGGGCAGGGCTACAAGTAAGAAAAGGCCAATGGCTGAGAGAATCAAATCGCGGTCTTGAACTTGGCGGGAAAACCGTTGGCATCATAGGTTATGGCAATACCGGTTCAGCTTTTGCTGCTTTACTGGCACCATTTGGTGTAAAAGTCTTGGCTCATGATAAATACAAGAAAGGATTTGCAACACAACATGTTCAAGAGGTATCATTAGATGAAGTGCTCAGCATTGCAGACGTAGTTAGTTTCCATTTGCCATTGACCCAAGAAACACATCATTATGCAAATGATGATTTTTTTACCGCACTGCAAAACCCAATTTATTTGATCAATGCAAGCAGAGGTCAAGTTGTTGATACAAATGCATTGTTGCAAGCGTTGGAAAATGGGAAGGTTATTTCAGCTGGATTAGATGTGATTGAAGATGAAAATATTGAAGCTTATTCTCCAGCACAAATGGATGAGCTGCTGCAGTTGGCAAATAGGGAGGATGTTTGGGTTACTCCCCATATTGCTGGATATAGCAAAGAAGCCCTTGAAAAAATGGCTAAAGTGCTGATTTTCAAGCTCGATGAGGCTAAAATAGGCTGATTTCAAAAATTGATTAACTTTGCAATACAGCAACGCTTCAGATTTTTCTGGGGCGTTGCTATTTTTTTCAAATCAAGCAACTGAAAAACTACCTACCGTATGAGTGTAATGTATGTAACCAAAGAGACACTAGAGCAGATGCGTGCTGAACTTCAACACATGAAGGCAGTAGAACGTCCAGCTGCTTCAAAAGCAATTGCAGAAGCAAGAGAGAAAGGGGATTTGAAGGAAAATGCTGAATATGATGCTGCTAAAGAAGCACAAGGCTTATTAGAGGCTAAAATCAGCAGAATGGAAGCTGAGCTTGCTACAGCAAGAATTTTAGATGCAACTACAATTGACACCAGTAAGGTTTCGATATTGACAAAAGTGACCATTACCAATAAGGCGACAAAAAAATCGATGACTTATCAGATTGTGTCTGAAAAAGAAGCTGATCTTAAATTGCAAAAAATTTCAGTAACCTCACCAATCGGTAAAGGCCTCTTAGGTAAGAAAGTGGGTGATGTGGCAGAGATCCAAGCGCCAAACGGCAAGATTGTATTCCAAATAGATAACATATCCATTTGATACCATGGCATCTATTTTCTCAAAAATCATTGCGGGAGAAATACCATCTTATAAAATTGCAGAGAACGATAGGTTTTACGCTTTCTTGGATGTATTTCCTTTGGTGCATGGACATACACTTGTAGTGCCCAAAACTGAAGTAGATAAACTCTATGAATTAAGCGATGATGATTTAGCAGCATTATTGCAGTTTGCACAGCCATTAGCAAGAGCCATTGAAAAGGCCTTTCCTTGTAAGCGTTGTGGTATGTCTGTCATTGGCTTGGAAGTGCCTCATGCACATTTACATTTAGTGCCTATTAATACTGCAGATGATCTCAATTTTACACGTGAGAAAATGAAGCCTACTCAGGAAGATTTGTTGGCAGCGCAAACCAAGATTCTTGATCAGTTAAAAACAATCAGTAAATAACTATATGTTGAAGCAAGAGGTAGTCTTTAATACTTTCATTGCTGTTTTGTCGGTACTCGGACTATTCGATATCATTTATACGTATACCGGTGCATCTGCTCAATTGGGAGTGTTATATCCTGCAGCACACGTCTTGCTCAATATCATTGGCTTTGTAGCAATTTCATTTATTTGGTCCCGTGAAAAATGGGCCAATTGGTTATTTCTTGGTGTAATTCTTGCACATCTTGGATTAGATCTTCTCGTTGGTGGTTTTCAACCATTGAAGCTCTTGTTGCTAGTCCCTGCGATTTATTTCTTTGTTGTAAAGCGATAGGCTTATCTGAACTTATTTTTCTTTGACGCGGTCTGGATTTTTCTTGATGAAGGTATCCCAGCTATTCGAAGTTTTGGATGCTATCTTCTTTTTAGTTGTCTTACTTGTGCTCACTCCATTAGCATTAAAATGATGACAAACCGCCACTGCTAAAGCGTCGGAAGCATCATAATACTTTAAAGTATGCTTTAGTGGCATGATGTTGTTGAGCATTTTCCATATCTGCTCTTTATCTGCATTACCATTCCCTGTGATGGATTGTTTTACTTTCTTGGGCGAATATTCTGCCACTTCAATTTTATTGGACATGGCTACTGCTATGGCAACGCCTTGCGCTCTACCGAGTTTTAGCATACTCTGGACATTCTTGCCAAAAAAAGGTGCCTCAATAGCCATGGCCTGAGGATGGTATTTGTCAATTAACGACTGAATCACTTGATTAATGATACCTAATCGTTCAAACATGTCCTTTTTCCCATTCAATTTCACAACGTCCATCTCCAGCATTTCCATTTTATTGCCCTGTGTAGACAAAATACTGTAACCCATGATGACGGTTCCAGGATCGATACCTAAAATAATTTTATGTTTCTGGACCAACTGGGTTTATTTTTGGGTTCAAGTAAACTGATTGAACAAAAGTATTAAAATATTCATCAACTATGTAATCGGACCATTGCTCTTTGCATGGCTACTATTCAGTGTATACCAAGAGATTACTGCACAGAAAAATCTTCCTGCTTATCTAAATCAATTGTATCTGGATATTGATGAGTATGATTTTCTTTTGCTGTTGTTTATAGTTTTGCTCATGTTGGCACAATGGATGTTTGAGGCTGTTAAATGGCAATTACTGCTTAGGCAACATATTGATTTGTCCATTGCGAAGGCGATGAGTATGATTTTTTCCGGCATTTCTTTTTCAATTGCTACTCCCAATAGAATTGGTGAATTTATTGGAAGAGTGTTACACCTTCCGAAAGACTTGCGCCTACAGGCCACTGGGTATACTTTTGTTGGGAATTTTTCGCAATTGATTGTGACCTGTATTGCAGGTAGCGTTGGAATTGGAGTAATTATGGATGATTTGGTAGCAGGTAATCTTGCACAATTCAAGAGTATCGTTTTTTTATTAGCCTATCTCACTCCAGTGTTGTCTTTACTTCTTTTATTCGTCTTCTTCAAGGCGGGCGTTATTTTTAGGTGGGTGTCGAGCGTAAAGTTCTTGCAGCGTTGGCAGGATAAATTGACGCAACTTTCAGTGCTCTCTTCATCACTTTTATTGCATGTTTTGTTGTGGTCTTTTTTGCGTTACTCCGTTTTTCTGCTGCAATATTGGCTAATGTTTAAAGCAATTGGTTTGGAGGTGGATATCTATCAGACGGCAATTGGAGTTAGCACAGTTTTACTGTTACTGTCAATTTTGCCGACCATTTCTCTTGTAGAATTGGGATTGAGATGGCAAGTATCTATTTTGGTGTTTGCTCCGTTTACAGCCAATGTATTTGGACTAACCATGGGTGTTACGTTGATTTGGCTATTGAATATGATTTTGCCGGCTGGTATTGGGGCAGTGTTGATTTTAGGGAAGAATTTTTCAAAGAATTGATTGTTGCAAAGTTTTAAGAAAAAATTATTGTTCTTTTTATTTATAGAACAAAATTCAATGTTCATTGGTTTTATATTTGTTCTATGTCATTTATCAAAAGATTCATACTGATTGTCTCTTTTTCTATCAGCACTATCAAGCTAAGTGCTGGTAATGATTTCTGTGGGGTCACAAATTTTTCTTTCTCTACAGGTGAGGTGATTACATTCAAAATCTTTTATAATGTGATTGGTTTGTATGTGGACGCTGGAACTGCATCTTTTACTGTATCGAACACAAAATTAAATAACAAGCCAGTTTATCACATTGTAGGTTTAGGTACATCAAATCCTTCCTATGACTGGATTTTTAGGGTACGTGATAGATATGAAACTTATATTGATACTACAACATTGAAACCATATCGCTTTGTTCGACATGTAGAAGAGGGCAATTATAGAAAAGATGAGTTGGTGAATTTTTATCATGATGATCTGAAGGCTGTCAGCACAAGAGGTACGTATGCTATTAACAATTGCATGCAAGACGTGTTGAGTTCAATATATTTTGCTCGCAATATTGACTTCTCGAAGTATAAAATCGGTGACAAAATCAATTTTAGTATGTTTCTTGATGATGAGGCTCATAATATCTACATCCGTTATTTAGGCAAAGAGATCATAAAGACGCGTTACGGTAAATTCAGAGCCATTAAATTCAAACCTATGCTGATTAAGGGTACCATATTTGAAGGAGGAGAACTTATGACTGTATGGGTATCAGATGATCTTAACCGTGTTCCATTGCGTATTGAAAGTCCCATTACAGTAGGTAGCGTCAAAGTAGACATGATGGGCTACAAGAACTTACGTTATCCGATGAAATCAATGATGAAATTCAATTGATGTTAAATTGCATCAAGATTAAATACGTCTTTTCTTTTAAAACCTTTTTCCGTTAGTTCTATAGTGGAACATTCAGCAACAGGATCGTGTTCATAGAATAGTATATAATCCTTTTCACACGCGTTATTCAGGAATTTTTCTTTCTCAATCAAGGTTGTCATGGGAAACATATCATAGCCCATCACATAGGGGAGTGGAACATGTGCAGATGATGGAATCAAATCAGCCATGTAACAGATGGTTTTGTTCTTGTACTGGATGATTGGTAACATCATGGATTGTGTATGTCCATGTGCAAACAGAATATCTATCTTGTCGTTAAATTTCGTCAGACCTGTTTCATTTTCTTCAATGAATTTCATTTGTCCATATTCCTGCAAAGGCACAAAGTTCTCCTTTAAGAAAGAAGCCTTCTCTCTGCTGTTTGGGTTCATTGCCCAATCCCAATGTTTTTTTGTACTCCAATAAGTTGCTTTGGAAAATGTGGGTTGAAGCGTTTCGTTAACACGACTAACAGCGCCTCCGCAATGATCAAAATGTAAATGAGTAAGAATCACATCAGTAATATCATCAGCAACAAATCCCAGTTGTTTCAAAGATTTAAGCAATTCTCCTTCACCATGAAGGTAGTAATGGCTGAAAAATTTTTCTGATTGCTTGTTGCCTAATCCTGTATCAATCAAAATTCGTTGGTCGCCATCTACAACCAACATGCAGCGCATTGCCCAGCTGCAAAGATTGTTCTCATCTGCCTGATTGAGTTTATTCCAAATCACTTTGGGTACCACTCCAAACATGGCGCCTCCGTCTAGTTTGAAATTACCGGTATCAACTGAATAGACTTGCATAGTTTTCTCTTGTTACAACTTTTTTGGTGTAGAGTAAAGAAACTAGACTCATAATAAAGAAGCCCATTAGCACAAGAATAGAGTTTCTCATGCTACCTGTTAATTCTTCATTGTAGGCGAAAAGAAATAGACCTATGGTTAAGGCTATTTTTTCTGTAACATCATAGAAGCTGAAAAAAGCTGTTGTATCGTTTGTTTCTGGAAGTAATTTGGCATAGGTGCTTCTGCTCATGGATTGTATTCCGCCCATGACCAAACCTACACAAGCTGCGAGTATATAAAACTCGGTTTGCGAGGTAATGAAATATCCCCAAATACAAATCGCAATCCAAATGACAATGCCAATAACCATAGTGGCAATATTTCCAATTAGTTTTGATAAACGGCTCAAAATAATCGCACCAAATATTGCAACGATTTGAATGAGTAAAATAGTTACCAATAATTTGGGTTCGTCTTCTGGTTTTGGGAAGATTTCTTTTTTACTGTAGCCTGCTGCTACCAACATCACTGTCTGAACACCTACACTGAGTAAAAAGAAGGTACCCAGGAATCGTTTTAATGCAGGTATTTGTTTTGCTTGGTTCCATACAAGTTTGAGCTCATGGAAGCCATTTACAAGCAAGTGTTTTTTTAGTTTTTTATTGATTTCTGTATTGTTGGGTAAGTGCTTGAAAGGGATTTGCGCAAAGCCAAGCCACCAGCAACCTACCAATAGAAAAGATATTCTTGGTCCGAGTGTTTTATCTGTTGTATCAAGTCCAAATAGTGCAGGCTGTAAAATAATGGCAAAGCAAATCAACTGTAAAATAACACTGCCAATATAACCCATAGCAAATCCACGAGCGCTAAGCCTGTCTCTCTCTTCGGGTGCTGCAATATCTGGCAAATATGAATTGTAAAATACCCAGCTGTTCCAAAATCCTAAGGCAGCAAGAGAAAAACAAATGATGCCATACTCTATTCTATCTGGGGTAAAAAAGAAAAGCGCTGCACAGGATAATGATCCCATAAGCGTAAAGGCTTTCATGAATGCTTTTTTATTGCCTCTGTAATCTGCAATTGAAGACATGATAGGTGAGGCGATGGCAACAATCAAAAAGACAAACGCAAGGGCATAGTTTTGTAATGCAGTATTAATGACTTTTATACCGAAAAAATCAACATATGATAACTCATTTGGATCGCTGCTAGTTGTGATTGCAACATAATAGGCTGGAAAGATGGTGGAAGTAATGACAAGATTGTACGTGCTATTTGCCCAATCGTACATCGTCCAGGCCCGCTGAATTTTTTTATTACTGCTCATATGCTAAAGCTTACCATTCAAGATAAGCAATATTAGGATAGTCCCCACAATAATCCTATACCATCCAAACAACCTGAATCCATTTTTTTGGAGGAAGGAAATAAGGAATTTTATAGCAACTAGTGCCACAACAAAAGCAATTACTGAGCCTATTAAAATCATTTCAATACCACTTGAGTTGAGCAGACTGGGTTGTTCTTTGTAAATATCATAGATGCTTTTTGCAGTTGCTGCACACATTGTTGGAATCGCCAAGAAAAAGGAAAATTCTGCTGCAATGGATCTTGTAAGCTTTTGCTGCATTCCACCAATAATAGTGGCTGCAGATCGGCTTAATCCAGGGAAAGCGACTGCCAAAACTTGATAGACACCAATCAAAAAAGCATTTTTATAAGTGATTTTAGGTTCTTCATCCACTGTGCCATCTTTGAACCATTTGTCTACTCCTAACAAGATAAAGCCTCCAATAACCATGATGATTGAAATCATCAGTGTATTTCCTAGCGCATCTTTGATAAAGTCAATTAAACCTATGCCGGCAACAATTGCTGGTAGCATAGCAATGAAAAGCTTCAAGTAAAATTTATAATTGATGAAGTTGAAAAGCTTTCTCCAGTAAATAACGGTAACCGCAAGAATTGCGCCGAGTTGTATGACTACCAGATAAAGTTTTGTAAAGGCATCATCTTCAATCTTGAAGAACGCTGATGCAATTGCCATATGACCAGTTGATGAGATAGGCAGAAATTCTGTGATGCCTTCAATAATGGCCAGGATTATGGCTTGAAATGTGTTCATGGTAGAGGTTAACACCAAATAAAGGCTTGCTTATTTGTCCTTTTTCATGATCGCATAAACCTCAATGATGAGTCCCGCTACTATCAACAAAGGAGCTATTGTAATTCTGGTTGTACTGTAAACTTCAGCCTCATTGAAAACAGTAGGATCTTCGCTTTTGCCTCCTGCCATGAGTAAGAACCCTAGAATGATTACAACTGCACCAATCAACATCCAAAGCAAATTTTGCTTTCCAAATAATGTATTCTTATTTGTTTCCATTTTGTTTTTTTTAATAGAGATCGTCAAGTTTCATTTTCAAATACTTGATCACACTTCTATGTGTACTAATAAAGGTTATGCTGATTCCAATGATAATGAGTAAAAGGAAAAGCAAAAACAACATCGTATTGTCGTGTAAAGCTTTAATTTCTGGAAGCCACCAATTTTCTACACCATACACAATGATCAGCATAGCGAAAATAGCCAAAACTGCACTGATGAATCCGTTTATGATAGCCTTTTGATCAAAAGGTTTGGATATGAACCACCTTGTTGCACCTACCATTTGCATGGTTTTGATCAAAAAGCGATTAGAGAACATCGCCAATTTAATGGTATTGTCAATGAGGATGATCACAATTAATGCAAGAACTCCTGCAAGTCCTAGTAAGAAATACCCTGTTTTTTTAACGATATTGTTCAAGTTGCTTACCACTGCATCAGGGTATTTTACTTCGCTGATGATGAAATTTTTAGTGATTTCGGCTGTTATTTTTTTAAGGCTATCCTTGTTAACATATTCAGGTTCTAGGTAAAAATCAATACTTGCTGGAAGTGGATTGTAGTCCAATACTTTGTTCCAGTCCTCGTTGCCATCTCCTATAAACTTTGACCTGGCTGCCTCTTTGCTGGTATATTCTACATTTCTGGCATAGGGCTTAGCAGTAATTGATTTTTTTACCAGATCCACTTCTCTTTGAGGAGAACCTTCACGAATGAAGGCATTTACCTGTACACTGCCTTTGAAATAGCTTTCCAATTTACTGGCATTGATGACCAACCATCCAAGCATGCCTAAAATGAAAAGTACAAGTGCAACACCCAAAATAGCCATAAAATAAGAGGGTTTACTGCGTTTCATTGAAGATTTGCTCTGTGCTGCCATGTTCGCCTTGGATTGATTATAGGTTTAGATCTGGGTTTAGATTTCAAAAATAACAATTTTAAAGCGTTTGTGTATTTTTGCGCTTCCCAATAAAGGTTTAATTTTCAACAGACTCAACAAAGGATTTTAAGATGGAATACGCATTTAAGGATATTGAGAAAAAATGGCAGGAAGAATGGATCAAGAATAATGCGTACAAAGTGTCTAATGATAGCCACAAGCCCAAATATTACGTGCTCGATATGTTCCCTTACCCAAGTGGAGCAGGGTTGCATGTGGGCCATCCCTTAGGCTACATTGCCAGTGATGTGTTTAGTCGTTATAAACGCATAAAAGGTTTCAATGTATTGCATCCAATGGGATACGATTCTTTCGGTTTGCCAGCTGAACAATATGCCATCGAACATGGAATTGCTCCCTCTATTTCAACGGATAAAAACATCGATACTTTCAGGTCGCAGTTGAATAAAATTGGATTTTGTTATGATTGGGATAGGGAAGTAAGGACATCAAACGCTGATTATTACAAATGGACCCAGTGGATATTCTTACAATTGTTTGATAGTTGGTTGGATCGCAAAGCCCAAAAAGCCAGAAGAATCGCTGACTTGATTGCCATATTTGAAGCTGAGGGAAATACACATCATGTTTGTCCGGGTAACCGAAAATTAGTCTTCTCCAACAACGAATGGAAAAGCTATTCTGAAAAGGAGCAATCAGATATTTTGATGAACTATCGATTGGCTTATTGTGGGATAGGAGAGGTGAATTGGTGTGAAGCCTTGGGGACTGTATTGGCAAATGATGAAGTAATCAATGGTGTTAGTGAAAGAGGAGGACATCCAGTAGTCAAGAAAAAATTACGTCAATGGTATTTGCGTATTACTGAATATGCTGAGCGTTTGTTGTTGGGTTTAGAAACTGTTGATTTTAGTGATAGCATGAAAGAGATGCAATCCAATTGGATTGGCAAGAGTTTTGGTGCTGAAATAGATTTTGATATTGTTGGACAAGCTCATAAACTGAAAGTATATACTACCAGACCTGATACCATTTTTGGTATTGATTTCATGGTGATAGCCCCTGAGCATGAATTGGTAGCTACAATAACATCATCCGGACAACAAACAGAGGTAGACAATTATTTGTCCTATGTAAACAGCCGTAGCGAACGCGAACGCATGGCTGAGAAAAAAATTACTGGTGTATTTAGTGGTGCATACTGTAAGCATCCTTTTGAGGAACGTCAAATTCCTATCTGGATCAGTGAGTATGTTTTAGCAGGATACGGAACTGGAGCAATCATGGCGGTTCCTTGTGGGGATGAACGCGACTTCAAATTTGCAACTCATTTTAATATTCCTGTCACCAATATTATTGGCGAATATTTTGATGGACAAGCTGCAAACCCTACCAAAGAAGCAGTGTTGCAAAACAGTGGTTTTTTGAATGGTTTACTGATGGCTGATGCAATTGGAGTAGCCATCGATAAATTAGAGGCATTGGGTATAGGTAAACGTCAGACCAATTATAAAATGCGTGATGCTGCTTTTAGTCGCCAACGCTATTGGGGTGAGCCTTTTCCTATTGTTTGGAAAAATGATATGGCTATTCCATTACCAATCTCATCACTACCTGTTTTACTACCTGAATTAAGTGATCTCAAGCCTGGTCCTGATGCTCAAGGTCCTTTGGCCAATTTACCTGAATGGACAAGCTATGATGGTGGCGTGAGAGAAGTCAATACCATGCCTGGTTATGCAGGTAGTAGCTGGTATTTTCTGCGTTACATGGATCCTAAAAATGATCAGGAGTTTTGTAGCAGAAATGCGAGTGATTATTGGGGGCAGGTAGATTTATACATCGGTGGGACTGAACACGCGGTTGGACATTTGCTTTACAGTAGAATGTGGACCAAAGCTTTATATGATCTCGGTTATATAGGTTTCGATGAGCCTTTCAAAAGGTTATTGAACCAAGGGAAAATTGGCGGTGATTCAAGATTGGTTTACAGAATTCGTGGAACGCAAGAGTTTGTTTCTGCTGGGTTAAAAGAAAAGTATGAAACAGATGAGCTTCATGTGGATGTTAGTCTAGTAGATGGGTTTGATTTGGATATGGAGGCGTTTAAAAAATGGAAGCCTGATTTTGCCAATGCAACATTTATTACTGAAAATGGAATTTATAAGTGTGGAGGTCGTTTAGAGAAAATGAGTAAGCGCTATTTTAATGTTGTTAATCCTGACGACATTGTAGAAAAATATGGCGCAGATACATTTAGGTTGTATGAAATGTTCTTAGGTCCAGTTGAACAAGATAAACCATGGGATACCAAAGGAATTGAAGGTGT
>JBEBDP010000241.1:0-5000 GCA_041156925.1 Bacteroidota bacterium
ATGTGGCATGGAATCGGACAATTTTCAAAAACATGGGAAACTACACCAGATGGAAGAGAGGGGTATCAAAATATATTTTTGAGAAAGAAGTATTCAGTTTATCTCATAGATCAACCAAGGAGAGGTAATGCAGGAAGAGGTATGGTTGAAGGAACTATCAAGCCAATACCCGACGAACAGGGTTGGTTTGGTACATTCAGAGTAGGTATTTGGCCTAATTATTTTGAAGGAGTACAGTTTGCAAAAGATACTGCTACACTAAATCAGTATTTCCGTGCAATGACTCCAACTGTTGGTCCGATTGATATACCTGTAAATGTAACTGCTGTTTCAGCTCTTTTTAATAAAATTGGTCCAGCTGTTCTTGTCACCCATTCTCACTCAGGCGGTATGGGATGGCAAACTGCAGTTAAAAACGATAAGGTAAAAGCAATAGTATCTTATGAACCAGGAAGTGGATTTTTATTTCCACAAGGAGAGGTGCCAGCTCCTATACCCAGTGCTGGTGGCACTTTGGAGGCAATTGGAATTGCAAAAGATGATTTTATCAAACTTACCAAAATTCCAATAGTGATTTATTACGGTGATTTCATTCCCAAGGACCCCAATCCAAATCCTGGTCAGGATGGTTGGAGAGCGAGGTTAGAGATGGCAAAGTTGTGGCGGGACTGTGTAAATAAATATGGCGGAGATGTAACAGTCGTTCATCTACCGGAAGTCAGTTTAAAAGGCAATACGCATTTTCCTTTTTCTGATTTAAATAATCTGGAAGTAGCCGAATTAATGTCAGCTTGGTTGAAAGCAAAAGGGCTTGATAAATAAAAACATTCTTTAAATCATTCAATCTTAAATAATGAAAATAAACATCAGTAAACTTTTAATTCTTTTTTTAACTATGACAATGACAAATACAGTAACAGCTCAAAATAAACAAACTAATCCATTCGGACTTGTTTACAGAGATGCAATTACTGAAAATACTAATGGGAAAGTCAACATTCATCCAGTTACGTATAAGCTAAATGGAATTGATATTGCAGCAAACATATATACACCTGCCAATTTTGATCCATCAAAAAAATATCCTGCTTTGGTAGTAGCACATCCTAATGGAGGAGTGAAAGAACAAGTTGCAGGTCTCTATGCACAACGTATGGCTGAAGCAGGTTATGTTACTATTGCAGCAGATGCTGCATTTCAAGGAGCAAGTGGAGGAACACCACGTAATGTTGACAAACCTGTCAATAGGATTGAAGATATACGTGGTATGGCAGATTATATAACACAATATTTGGGAGTAGATCCTAGCCAACTTGGATTACTTGGAATTTGTGGTGGTGGAGGATATGCATTGAAGGCGGCACAAACTGATAAGCGATTCAATGTGGTAGCAACCTTGAGTATGTTTAACTCTGGGGTTGTAAGAAGAAATGGTTATATGAATTCTGGCGTTTCAACTATTCAACAAAGGTTAAAAGAAGCAACAGAGGCTAGAGCATTGGAAGCAAAGAATGGTACTGTGTTGTATGTTGGAGATACGCCAATTACAGATGAGATGGCAGATAAAATGCCGTTTGATTTATATAGAGAAGGGCACTATTATTATAACAGAACACATGCTCATCCAAATTCTACTTTCAAGTATACAAAAAGTAGTTTGTTGGATTTAATGGAATTTGATGCAGCTACGAATATGGATTTGATCAATCAACCACTATTGATGATAGCTGGTAGCAAAGCTGATTCATATTACATGACTGATTCTGCATTTGCACTAGCAACTGGAACCAAGAATAAAGAAATGTTTTTGATTCCTGGTGCCACACATATTCAAACCTATTATGTTCCTGAATATGTTCAGCAAGCTACACTTAAGCTGAATGAATTTTTCAATAAGTATTTAAAGAAATAATCTTTATCAGTTTCTATTTAAAATAACTACAATGTCAAAAACAACCTTCTTCTTTTTAGCGACCACATTTCTATTTTTTCTTCATCCGGTAATGAGTAATGCTCAAACAAAGGATGGTCCTGTTGTTCAAACCATGTATGGAAAATTACGTGGCATGAAAGAAGGAGAAGTCGACATATTTAAAGGAATTCCTTTCGCTGCTCCACCCGTTGGTGAATTTCGTTGGAGACCGCCACAACCTGTGAAGGCATGGGCAGGCGAAAAAGATGCTACACAATTTGGATTCAACTGCGCACAAGCAGGTTGGCCACGTAAACCTGGTAGTATTGCTGATGGGTCATCTGAAGATTGTCTGTATTTAAATGTATGGAGACCTGAAAATGCAACTGCTAAAAGTAAACTTCCTGTAATGGTTTGGATTCATGGTGGAGGATTTGTTGGTGGTAGCGGGGCGTCTATGGAAACTTCCGGCAATTCATTTGCCAAGCAGGGTGTGATGTTGGTAACCATTAATTATCGTTTAGGCAGGTTTGGATTTTTTGCTTTTCCTGCTTTGAGTAGTGAGCATCCTGAGGAGTACAAAGGCAATTATGCATTCATGGATCAGATTGCTGCATTGGAATGGATTCAAAAAAATATTGCTGCGTTTGGTGGGGACCCTAAAAATGTGACCATTTTTGGAGAATCAGCCGGTGGTGTTTCAGTACACTCTTTGATTAGTATTCCTGCTGCCAAAGGATTATTTCACAAAGCAATATTGGAGTCTTCTGGTGGAAGGGATGGTGTACTTACAGGTCGTCCAATGAATAAAGAAAATGCTGATCCATTTTATCCGGTTTCTGCAGAACAAATCGGAATAAACTTTGCAAAAAGACATGGAATAGAAGGAACTGATGCTGCAGCTTTAGCAAAATTGAGAGCATTATCAACTGCTGAAATTGTAGATATGGGAGAAGAAAATGATGGACCAGGTGGAAAGAGAATTTATTCAGGTTCAATACTTGATGGAAAGCTGGTAGTTGAAACTTCACAATCATCTTATTTAGCAGGACACCAGCCCAAAATTCCAATCATTATAGGATCAAATAGTGCAGAGGTGCCTGCAGGTTTTGTAAATGCTGCTTCAAAAGAAGAATTGATGTCAATGTTTGGTTCACTCAGAGATGAGGCTGCTGCTGCTTATGATCCAGATGGAAAAAAGACATTACCTGAATTGCTCACCATGGTAAATACAGATAAAGTCTGGGCGGAGCCAGCACGGTTTACTGCAAATGCATTTGCTCAACAAAGCACTTCGGCCTATATCTATCTGTTTTCTTATGTTTCAGATTCATTAAGGAGTAGGTTGCGATATGGTGCACCACATGGTTCAGAAATTCCATTTGTTTTTAATACACTTGAAGCCAGAAGAGGAAATATTGCTGTCACAAACAATGACAAAGAAGTTGCAAATTTGATGCATCAATACTGGACTAATTTTGCCAAAACAGGAAATCCAAATGGGGGTCAACTTCCATTATGGCCGGTGTTTCATCCTAAGAAAAATGAGTTGTTAGAAATTCAATCTGATGGTAAAGCAGTGGGAAAACCTGATCCGAAAAAAGCAAGATTAGATGTAATTGAAAAAGAAGTAAAATTTAGTAAGCTCCAAAAAAGTGGAGTATAAATTTTCATTTTCTCTGCAATAGAATGATAAAAATAGTATAAAGTGAATTCTATAAAGGTTGGTATTTTTTGTGTGATGTCTTTTTTTCTTATGGCTACAGCAGATGCTAAAGTATTTGCGGATAGCGCGTTATCTCTAAAAGAAAAAAGTATTGTATCGATTGCAGCCTTAACTGCAAAAGGAGATCTTATTAGGTTAAAAAAAGCTATAGAAGACGGCTTGCAATCCGGACTTACTATCAACCAAATAAAAGAAGTAGAAGTACATCTTTATGCCTATTGTGGTTTTCCTAGAAGCATAAGAGGTATACAAACATTGATGCAGGTTATTGAGGAAAGAAAGTCAAAAGGCATCAATGATGTAAACGGTAAAGATGCTACACCAATTATTGATACATTAAATAAGTATGATAGGGGAAGAAACACGTTAAGTAAACTTACCAATAGTAAGCAAGAGCGTCCGGTTACTGGATACGGCGCTTTTGCACCTGCTATTGATCTTTTCTTGAAAGAGCATCTCTTCGCAGATATTTTTGATAGAGATGTATTAACATATGCTGAACGGGAATTGGTTACTATAGCAGTCCTGAGTGCTATAGGCAATGCGGAACCAATGTTGCGTAATCATTATTCTATTTGTATAAATCTTGGTATTACAGAAAACAAACTTTATGCATTTACTGAAACAATTAAAAGTCTCATTGGAAATGACGCGTATTTCAGTTCTAAAAAAACATTAGATGAATTATTCAATAAAAAAGTAAGTGCTTACACATTGTCAGACTTGCAAGGTGTTTTTGAGAATGGAGAAAAAATCAATAGTGCTAATTTTCAGGGAACTGTATATTTAAATAATTTAGTTACTGCGGATAGCATAAATACTTCAGCGGTTGGTAATGTAACTTTTGAGCCGGGAGCGAGAACCAAATGGCATATGCATCCTGCAGGTCAAATAATATTGGTTATTGATGGTATTGGTTATTATCAAGAAAAAGGGCAGGCCAAAAGAATAATAAAAAAAGGTGATGTAGTTAAATGTCAGCCTAATTTACCTCACTGGCATGGAGCAAGTGTAAATAGTCCGTTTATACAGGTAGCAATAACCAATCGACATTTGGGGGAAACTGTATGGATGCAGGAAGTTACTGATGAAGAATACAATAAGTGATACTTTATTTTGCTGTTTAAATCTTTAGATTTTATTAATTTACTGTAGCCTTACATTTTGATTCACCTGAATTTTATTGTAAATGAAACAGTCAATTATTTTTGTTCTACTATCAACTAATTTATTTTTATCAGCATTAACTGAAAGATGTTATGCTCAAGTAAGTGATTCAGTTAAAATAGCTGGAATCCCAAAAATTTTAAAATGGGATAATCGTCCTAAAGATTTCTACTTTGATAATGCTTCTTTAACCAT
>JBEBDP010000242.1:0-3727 GCA_041156925.1 Bacteroidota bacterium
GATGACGAAGCCAATCGTTTAATCTATCCTGCAATGCGTGCGCCTTGGAACATCTAAATAACCTACTACAATGAAAAAGTCAATCAGTCTACTCATATACCTATCTGTTAGTTTCTATTCTATTTTTGCACAGCAGATTAAGGTGGACGAAGCATTAGCTTCATTCCCTTATCAACAACAAAGTTCAATTCAGCCTATCCTGAAGAATATGGAGGGGTGGCAATCAAAAGATTGGAAAGTGGTATTTAAAATGCTAGATGATGATTCTTTGAAGCTAAAAGCCACATATGCAATTGATGCTTATGTCCATCATGCACAAAGTAGTGCAACCCTTCGTTCATCAACTGCAATTAATTTGGTCAGCGGATTGAAGTTGGTTAAGACCTTTTATGCTAAAGATTTTTTGATACAAGAGATGGGTGCATTGGGTGATGATAATTCGATTTTATGCTTGGGTAAATATTTATCAGATCCTGTGTATGTTGGACCAGCAGCTCGTGCGCTAACAGCTATACACTCTGCCACTGCCAGAGCTGCCTTGTCAAATGCATTGACGAAAGCAGTCGATCCAATGAAGATGCATATTCAGGCCGCGTTAGATCATTTTGGTTTTATTCTTCCCGACAACAAAGCAACTTCTACAAAAGGCAGAATTGGATTGGTCAATTTTCAAGATCCAAGATTTCTTTTGAAAATTCAAGATCAAATGGAGCAGGCCAATGATCCTGTTACGAAGAGAAATATTTTAGCTCAATTGGAGAAGGTTACCAGTTTCGCTGCTTTAATGGTTACATCAAAATATTTGGATGATCCAATCTTACAAAAGCAGGCAGCTTCTATAATGGCAAGGATGGCTATTCGCGATAATAGTTTAAGGGGAAGAGCGCCAAGAGCTGTATTAGAAAAAGCGTTGCCATTGATTGGCGGTACGGATAGTGTAATTCTTAGTAAACTTTTAAAGAACCGTTTAAAAGCTTTGCCCTATGATAATGGATGGGAATCGTTGTTTAATGGAAAAGATTTAACGGGCTGGAAAGGCTTAGTAGGTAATCCAATTTCAAGAGCCAAGATGAAGCCTGAGGAATTATTGAAAGCAGAGTCTGAGGCCAATATGAAAATGCAAAACGACTGGGTAGTAGAAAATGGATTATTGGTTTTCACTGGTCACGGTGATAATTTGTGTACGCAAGAAAAGTATGGTGATTTTGAAATGCTAATCGATTGGAAAATTACAGCCAATGGAGATGCAGGTATTTATCTGAGAGGAACACCTCAAGTCCAGATTTGGGATACAGCTAGAAGAGATGCAGGTGCACAGGTTGGCTCTGGTGGATTGTACAACAACCAAAAAAATCAGAGTAAACCACTAGCAGTTGCAGATCATAAAATAGGAGAGTGGAATAATTTTCACATCATCATGAAAGGGGATAAGGTGACTGTTTTTCTAAATGGAGTTAAGGTGACAGATGAGGTGGTGCTTGAAAACTATTGGGATAGGACTCTTCCCATTTTTGTAAAAGAACAAATTGAGTTACAGGCACACGGTACTTATGTAGCGTATAGAAATATTTATATCCGACCAATAGAAGCTAACTCCAATACAGTTCTATCGGATGAAGAAAAAAAACAGGGATTTGAAATGCTTTTTGATGGTACAAATCTTGATAAGTGGATTGGGAATAAAGTTGGCTATGCTTTGGAAGATGGCGTAATTGTAACACATCCTGAATTAGGCGGTGGCAATCTTTATACGGCAGATCAGTTTTCAGATTTTGAATACCGTTTTGAATTTCAGCTCACTCCTGGTGCCAATAATGGGTTGGGTATTCGAACACCAACTGAAGGTGATGCTGCTTATGAAGGAATGGAATTACAAATTCTAGATAACGAATCTCCCATTTATGAAAAGTTAAAGCCCTATCAATATCATGGATCTGTTTATGGCGTAATACCAGCGAAAAGGGGTTATTTGAAGCCGACTGGAGAGTGGAATACCCAAACGGTTATTGCTAAAGGCAATAAAATAAAAGTGATATTAAACGGGCAAGTCATCTTAGATGGGGATATTCAAGAGGCCTCAAAGAATGGCACCATGGATGGTAATAAACATCCTGGTTTGATGAATGCTAAGGGGCATATTGGCTTCCTTGGGCATGGTGATGTGGTAAGGTTCAGAAATATTCGTATCAAAAAATTATAATTACCAATCACTTATTTTTGCAGCACAAATCAAGAATATGAAATATGTCAAATTGTTAGTCGTGTTGGTTCTATTTTGTTCTGTATCTAAAGCGCAAGATCTACAAGGTGCATGGGTTAGAGATTTGGATACAGCAATTCAATACATGACGATTGTCGATAATTATTTTGTGGTGAGCACATTCCACGTCGACAATAAAAAATTTATCAGAACAAGAGGTGGAAGAATCAATGTTGATCAAGAAAATATTTCTGGTGTAGTTGAATTCAATACGGACAATAAAGATGAGGTTAAATTATCATTTAGTTACGACCATAAATTAAAAGGCAAGAAGCTTCATCTTCCAGCTGAAGGGATATCAAAAGAGTGGACAAGAGTAGATGATGGCAAAACTGGATTAGCGGGTAACTGGCAAATTGTAGGTCGTCATCAAAATGGAAATATGGTGCCTATGAATCCAGGTGCTAGAAAAACAATTAAAATCATGTCTGGTACTCGTTTTCAGTGGGCTGCTATAAATTCAGAAACGGGTGAGTTCTTCGGTACAGGCGGTGGAACATACACCTTCAAAGATGGGCAGTATACTGAACAAATAGAATTCTTCTCAAGAGATGCATCTAGAGTAGGGGCTTCCCTTTCTTTTGATGCAGAAATCAAAGATGGTGATTGGCACCATAAAGGAAAAAGCTCAAAAGGTGATCCTATCCATGAAGTATGGAGTAGAAAGCACCACAAAAAATAGCTTAAACCTATTTTGAAAAGATAGGAAGTATTACTTCTGAGTTACGTTCAAGTTGATGGACAATTCTTTGAGCTGAGCATCATCGATAGTTGATGGTGCATCAAGCATTACATCTCTACCTGAATTATTTTTCGGGAAGGCAATGAAATCTCTAATGCTTTCACTTCCTCCTAAAATTGAACAAAGCCTATCAAATCCAAATGCAATTCCACCATGTGGAGGAGCACCGTATTCAAATGCACCAAGTAAGAATCCAAACTTATGTAGCGCTTCTTCTTGTGTCATGCCCAATGCTTCAAACATTTTCTCCTGAAGTTCTCTTTGAAAAATTCTGATTGAACCGCCACCAATTTCATTACCGTTCAAAACCATATCATAGGCATTAGCCTTGATCTGTGCATAGGGGTGTGATAGGTAATTAGCGGCATCGCTGATCTTTGGATCATTTTCAATCATGGTTTGAATTTGTGAAGGCTTAGGTGAGGTGAATGGATGGTGACGTGCAACCCATCTATTCTCTTCTTCTGCATATTCAAACAGTGGGAAGTCGAGTACCCACAATAATTTAAATTCATCTTTCTTTCTAAGACCCAATTGCTCACCCATTTCAAGTCGCAACTCACTCATTGCCTTGCGCGTTCTTTCTTCTGCACCCGCTAACACTAAAATGATATCACCTTTTTGAGCAGCAGTTGCCTCTGCAATTAGTTTTAAGCGATCTTCACTGTAGAATTTATCGATGCTGCTTTTCAAGCTTCCATCTTCGTTGTATCTGATATAGGCCA
>JBEBDP010000243.1:0-3085 GCA_041156925.1 Bacteroidota bacterium
GGTACATTTGAAATTCATGCTGCTGCATATGGGGCCAAACATGTGTTAGGTTTAGATATTTCTGAAAACGCAGTAGAGCAGGCAAGAGAAAATGCTAAACTAAATAACCTCAACAACATCAGTTTCCAAGCCATCAATGCATTTGATGCATTAAAACAATGGACGAAAGAAGAAAAGAGATGGGATGTTGTGATGCTTGACCCACCTTCATTCACCAAGACCAGAGAGAATATTCAAAAAGCCATAAGCGGTTATAAAGAAATCAACTTGAGAGGTATGAAGCTGATCAAACCAGGAGGTTTCTTGGTCACCTCATCTTGTACAAATCTTGTTCAACCTGATTTGTTTTACCAAACCATTGAAATGGCGGCAAAGGATGCAAGGAGAACATTAAGACAGGTTGTGTATCAAGCACAATCGCCCGATCATCCAATTATACGTGGATTGGAAAATACCAATTACTTGAAATTCTTGATTGTACAAGTACTCTAATTACTTCTCAACTTGGAATTTTCCAGAATCAATGATCTGGCCATTTTTATCCCGGAACTGAAAAATATATACACCACGGTTAAAGCTGGTTAAATCGAGATAAACATGCGTACCAGGCTGATTTGTCTCTAATTGTTTTTTACCCAGAAAATTATAGATGACCAATGAAGATGGTGGTGGAGTAGATTGCTTATACTGTATTTGAACAAACGACTTAGCAGGATTTGGATAGATGCTGGTTCTTTTTACATGATCACTCAAGGTCACACGTTTAACCTGACTAAAGCCAAGCATAACCGAGCAACTGAATAAGGTGGTTAAAAGTACCTTCATACGATATAGTCAAAATTAGCTGATTTACATGAAAAAAGCCAACACTAAGAAGTGCTGGCTTATTCATTTGAACTTTATCGTACTAATTCAGGCCTGATAATGTCTCTTTGATTGCATCAAAATTTGGTAGATCGCCGGCACTCTCCAATACTTCTGCATATTGCACTGTACCATCCTTATCTACTACAAATGCAGCTCTTTTAGCCACACCCTGCATGTCCAATACAAACTCATCGTAAAAAGCTCCATAAGCTTTGGCAGTCGTCTTATTGAAATCAGAAAGCAAAGGGAAGTTGTATTGTTGCTCCTCTTTGAATTTACCAAGAGAGAATAATGAGTCAACAGAGATGCCCACAACTTCAGCATTCAAACCAGTGTATACATTCAAGTTATCTCTAACTGAACAAAGTTCTGTTGTACAAACACCTGTGAAAGCAAGAGGAAAGAAAAGTATTACAAGATTTTTTCCTTTGTAATCTGCTAACGCCACCTTGTTTTTTTCTGTATTGAACAAAGAAAAATCAGGAGCTGGATGACCTTTTTGAATTGACATATTGAATTATTTTTAATGAACTAGGATTCAAAAATAAGAAACAATTGCTTATAGAAATTGTTCAATTGACCTCACCTACACTTATTGTTTTTTTACTAATCTCAAAGTGTAAACAGCAGTAGCAGTTACTGATCTTGCCTCTACATAGGTAGGTGCTGTTTTCCCTATATACCATACTGTATTAAAGCGCTGTAATGACAGCACTGTGCTATTGAAATGTGTTTCAATACTCATTGTTGGGATATCTTCTTTCCAATCACCTACTGTAGCCTCTGTTGCTTTATGAGCAGTTACTGTACCGTTTGCATTGAACTCAAATTCATAAGGCGCATAATCTGTTGTTACATCTGCACCTGAAACTGTAAATGTTTCAACCACCCAACGATCGTTGGTGATGATTTGTGTAAGGACAGCCTTTTGGAGGAATTGTTCAGTTTTTTCGCAAGAAGAAAAAATAAAAGACAGCATTAAAACTGCCACAGCTAAAGTAGCCTTGGTTTTCATATTGTTTGGATTTGGGTTTACTTGACAATTTGCTCCCAACCCTTATAGCTACCACCGTGTTTTTGAGTCAAATTGTATAGTGGTACAATCCTTCTCTCGATCCAGCTAAAATCAGGGTCTTCTTTTCTCCTCAGGACCAGCACATATTTCCCTTTGGATTTGTCAGGCAAACCGGGCATTTCAACAATTTTGAAACCCGACATTTCAGGCGTTGACAAAAATTTTGTCCTGCCATCAATATTTTCGAACTCGAAATAATGTTCAACTTCAATACTCTTCAACACCCTTCCTTCTGCTACTCCCATGATTTCCAGCTTTTTACGACTGGCAATCTTTAGCTGGTCCAATTTTGATGGGTACAAAACTGTAAAGTAGTTATCCCATTTTTCGTCGCGTTTGGCCTGACAGAGCCATTCACCTTCATTTAACGAAAAAAGGGACTGATTTATTGCTTTTTGATAACCTACTGTATCTGGTGCATAAAAATAAAACTCCCTGATTCCCCGCTGGGTAAATCTACCTGTAAACAAAGCGCCTACTTGCCTTGCTAACAACTCCACTAACCTGGCTTCTAACTTATCCAATTCATTGATTTCAGTTAAATCTGGCATTCCCATTTGATTGGGATTTCTAAGTTTAACTCGCAAAACAATGACAAAAGGATTTTCTTTGATAGGCGCCACTTGGCTGAATCCAAGATCAACATTTACTGATATGGGTTTACCGCCAATTGAACTGATATAATTTTCCCAATCGTGTACAACCCTTTGTGCATCTGCAAAAGAGAGGATGAAAAAATAGAGAATAAATAAAATCGCCTTCTTCACTGTAGAGATTGAGAAAGTAAAGTAATTTCAATTCTTAGAAATAGAAAATTAATGGTGCTCACAAAGGATATAATTAACTTTTTAGAAACAAAAGCTCCACTGGGGCTACAGGCATCTTACGATAATTCAGGCTGGGTTGTTGGAAACCCTGAACAGCCTTGCACAGGAGTGTTAACAGCGCTGGATCTTACACCCGATGTAATTCAAGAGGCTATTGATAAGAAAATCAACCTGATTATAGTCCACCACCCTCCCATTTTCAAGGGGCTTAAACAACTCATGCCAAGCAATCCTGTTGCACGTATGCTCGCTTCTGCATTAAAAGCTGATCTGAGTATTTATGCCATTCATACCAACCTCGACCATGTTTTATGGG
>JBEBDP010000244.1:0-2940 GCA_041156925.1 Bacteroidota bacterium
TCGTGTACCTCAACATATTGCCATCATTATGGATGGTAATGGGAGATGGGCCCAAGAACAAGGTCAAGATCGTCTTTTTGGTCATTTTCATGGTGTGCAAAGCGTGAGGGATATTGTAGAAGGGTGTGCTGAAATTGGCGTAAAGTACCTCACTTTATATGCTTTTTCTACTGAAAATTGGGATAGGCCAGAGAAAGAAGTAACCGGTTTAATGGAACTTTTGGTTGAAACCATCAGGAAGGAAGTGCCTATTCTCAATGGCAACAATATCAAAATGCATGCCATAGGGGCTCTTACCATGTTGCCCCCAAGTGCACGTCAAGCCCTTCAAGAAGCTATCGACATGACTGCGGAGAATACAGGACTTAATCTCATTATGGCCCTTAGTTATAGCTCTAGATGGGAGTTGGTTGATGCGGTTAAAAAGATTGCCAGTGATGTAAAAGCTGATAAGCTAGCTGTTGAGGATATTGGTCAAGAAACCTTGCAGCAGTATTTGTCCACCAGTCAGTTTCCTGATCCAGAGTTGATGATCAGGACCAGTGGTGAGTACAGGATCAGTAATTTCCTTTTATACCAGCTGGCTTATGCTGAATTATATTTTACCCAGACCAGGTGGCCTGATTTTAGAAAGGAGAATCTATACGAGGCTATAGTAGATTTTCAAAACCGAGAAAGAAGATTCGGAAAAACAAGTGCTCAGCTGGGTGACGCTTTAACAAAGAATTAGACAAAAAGCCGTTATTTTGCCGTCCCAAACCAACAACTGGATGAAGAGGTTCTGTACGCTGTTATTTTTAGTGGGTTTTTTCGTGTTTCCGGACAGCGTAATGGCTCAAAACGACACCCTTCCTGGTGCATCAGTTGACCCTGCTTTAATGTCACTTTACAGTGCAAAATACCCCAGAAAATATACCATTGCAGATATACAGGTTAAAGGAAATAAAGCATTCGATCCTGCAATTGTAATTTCTGTTTCTGGATTGGCTATTGGGGATGAAGTTACCATACCAGGCGGCGATAATTTTGCAAAAGCCATTAGCAAGTTGTGGACACAAAACATGTTCACCAACATCAACATTTACATTACTAAACTTGAAGGTGATAATATTTGGATTGAGATTGATGCGGTGGAGCGTCCGATGTTGTCTGATTTCAAATTCAAAAATGTAAGAAAATCTGAAGCGGATGAATTAAAAGATAAAGTTGGTTTGTTCAAAACGCGAGTTGTAACAGACAACATGAAATTATCTGCAAAAGAAAACATCATCAAGTATTATATCGAGAAAGGATTTCAAGGTGCAAGTGTTCAGATAGAGGAGGTGCCGGATCCAGCAAATGCGGATAAGGTTATTTTAAATTTCAACATTACCAAGGGCAACAAAGTAAGAATTTCAGAAATACATTTCTTTGGCAACAATGCTGTTAGGCAATTGCAATTGAAAAAGAAATTGAAGGGGATAAAAGAATCAAGTCGCTTAACACTATTCCCTGATTCTGTAGTTAGTCCGTATGGTGAAATTCCTCAGCTCACTAAAAAAGAATTTATCAAGGACAAAGACTATTTGAAACCATCCAAGATCAAAGACTTTCTTGATCCTTGGTTCAGGTTCAAATTGTTCTCTTCTGCCAAGTTCAATGAGAAAAAATACATTGAGGACAAAGAAAAAATACTTGAGTACTACAACTCTCTAGGTTACCGTGATGCAAATATTCTTGCAGATACGCAATACTACGATCACAAAGGAAGATTGAATATTTCTTTGAAAGTGAGTGAGGGCAGCAAGTATTATTTCGGAGACATGACCTGGAAAGGAAATACCAAGTATCCGGATAGTATTTTAACCATGTTGTTGGGTATCAAAAAAGGCGATACGTATAACTTGGAAGTGTTGAACAAGAGATTGGGTAAACAGCTTTCACCAGAAGGTGGTGACGTCAGTTCTTTGTACATGGATGATGGATACCTTTTCTTTTCTGTAAATCCTGTTGAGACTTCAGTTTACAATGACACCATCGATCATGAAATAAGAATCACAGAGGGTCCTCAAGCAACCATCAAGAATGTAAATATTGCTGGTAACGACAAGACCAAAGAATATGTTATTCGAAGAGAGTTGAGAACCATTCCTGGAGAAAAATTCAGCAGATCTGATTTGATTCGTTCACAACGTGAGATCATCAACTTGGGATATTTCAATCAGGAAAAATTAGGCATGCAGCCTGTACCAAATTCTGATGATGGAACCGTGGACATCAATTACTCTGTTGAAGAAAAGTCTTCTGATCAGCTTGAGCTTAGCGCTGGTTGGGGCGGTGGTATCGGACTTACCGGTACATTGGGTGTTACGTTTAATAACTTCTCGATTAAAAATATTTGGAAGAAGTCTTCATGGGATCCATTGCCAACTGGTGATGGTCAGAAGTTGAGTCTTCGTTATCAATCAAATGGTCGTTTCTTCCGTTCTTTCAACTTTACCTTTACTGAACCATGGTTAGGTGGTAAGAAAAGAAATTCTTTCTCTGTCAATGTTTTCAATACCAAATTTTCAAATGCATATAATCCACTATCAGGCTTGTTTGATAGACGATATGCAGATTCATCTTATTTGACAACCTCAGGTGCAACCATTGCATTGGGTAAACAATTGAGATGGCCAGATGATTTCTTCTCATTGGTAACATCATTCAGCTATATTCAATATAAGGCTAGGAACTATGCAATCTTCCCATCCTTCTCAACGGGGGTTTCAAATAACTTTAACTTGAAGATTGCTTTACAAAGGACTTCAATTGATCAACCTATCTTCCCTAAGAGCGGTTCTAATTTCTTGTTGAGTGGAACCTTTACACCACCTTGGTCCTATATCAGAGGCATCAATAAAACAGATATTTTTAAACTGGTTGAATACCACAAATGGCGTTTAAATGCAGAGTGGT
>JBEBDP010000245.1:0-6146 GCA_041156925.1 Bacteroidota bacterium
ACATCAACAAACTGTGGCTCAACTTCTTTCACTTTTGTTCCAGTTGCAACATCAGCAGTTTCCAGTTCTTCAGGTCTGATACCTTTGTTGTTCATTGCTTTGATTTCACGAACGGTATCAATGCTGAGTGGGTATTGTTTGTTGCTGTCGGGTAGGGTATACCACATCAGGTTTTTGAAAATATCTTTTTTGATGAGTTGCGCTCTTCCTTTTGCTGTTTCTAAAACATCAGCATGCTCAGGGAAATGTTGCAAGGCATCTAAGTAGGTATCAAGTTCATAATTGAGACAGCATTTTAGACGACCACACTGTCCGCTTAATTTAGTTTGATTGATACTTAAGTTTTGGTAACGCGCCATGGCAGTCGTTACACTTTTGAATTCATTTAACCAGCTGCTGCAGCACAGTTCTCTTCCGCAACTACCAATGCCACCTACTTTTGCAGCTTCTTGTCTTGCGCCAATCTGTTTCATTTCAACCTTCACCTTGAATTCACCTGCGTAAATTTTAATTAATTCACGAAAGTCTACACGGTCTTCAGCTGTATAGAAGAAAGTTGCTTTTCTGCCATCGGCTTGAAACTCAACTTCACAAATTTTCATTACTAGATTAAGCTGTTTGGCAATTGCACGTGATCTAGCAAGCGCTTCTTTTTCGCGTGATTTATTTTCTTGCCATTTTTGAATATCAACTTCTGTTGCTCTTCTTAAAATCTTTTTGAGGTCAGCGCTATCTTCTGCAATTCTTTTTTTCTTGAGTTGTAAACGCACGAGTTCACCGCTGAGGTTGACTGTACCTACATCAAAACCACCCACACCTTCCACGCTCACCACTTCACCTTTGTTAAAATGTTGAAGAGTGGTATTCTTGAAATACTCTTTTCTGCTTCCGTTATTAAAAGTGACTTCTACTATCCTGCATGAAACTGCAGGGTCAGAGAAAGGCAGGTTTGCCAGCCAATCGTGAACATTTAATCTGTTACATCCGCCGGAGCTACAACCGCCGTTGCTGTTACAACCGCTAGGCTTTCCATCTTTCGTACCGCAAGAACTACATCCCATTTCCAAAATTATCAGTGAATCAAAATTACTGATTTATCCCTTATGATATGATATATTTTGAGGGTAAGGGCCATGAACAGGATTTTTGCATTTGCATTGCGCTCAATATGGTAGATGGATTGGTTGAGTTCATCCACCATTGCTTCTATCTGTTCTGTAGAAATTAGTTTTAATAAACGTGTTGCAAAATCCAATTCTTCATCTGAAACGGAGGGTTGTAATGGAGAATTGGCTAAATGGACTGAAATGGAAAGCAAATGGATGAAATAACTTAGAAATTGTTTCTGTTTTTCTCTTCCCAATTTGCTGGTTTCTTCCACCCATTTCACTTGTGCAGCCGGACCGTTTTTCAATATTGCGTTGAGCCATTCCCTAAGTAAAGCTTGCCAATCCTCATCAGCATGATGCAATAGTTGAAATGCCTCTCTCATGTTTCCTTGTGCTATAGGAGCTAACGATGCAGCTTTTTCTTTTGGCACTGCTTGATTGGTGATTAACCAGTTGGCAATATCATTTGATTCAAGTTGATTGATCTTAATCAATTGCGTTCTTGAAAGTATGGTGGGTAGAATTCTTGATTCATCTTCTGCAACAAAGATGAACAGTGTTTTCTCTGGAGGCTCTTCAACCAATTTTAATAATTTGTTTCCAGAGCTGCCCAAGTATTCTGGCATCCATTGAATTAGAATTTTGTAACCACTTTCGAAACTCTTTAGATTGAGTTTTCTAATGATGTCCTCACATTCATGGGCGGTAATATTTCCTTGTTTATTTTCTGCACCTAAACATTGCAGCCAATCGTATGCGTTACCAAATGGTGTTGCTGCAACAAAATTTCTCCATTCAGTTATGAAGTCGTTGCATACTGGTTTATCAACGCCAGCTTTGGTGATGGTTGGAAATGAAAAATGTATATCGGGGTGCATCAGCATTGAAGCCTTCTTACAAGAAGGACAAGTGCCGCATGCGTTTTGTCTTATCTCTGTAGAATTAGTTGGAGCTTCTCCAAATAGTGAATCACCTGCACTTGTATTTGCATTGTTTTTTTCACACAGGATATATTGTGCAAATGCAATTGCAAGTTGTAAAGAACCACTGCCTTCTTTACCTAAGAATAAAAGGGCATGGCTTAGTCTATTGTTTTGGAAAAGACCAATTAGTTTTTCTTTTACGCTAAGCTGTCCAGGTATTTCTGAAAAAAGCATGCGTAAAGATACTCAAGAACTTGGAGATGTCCTTATTGAAGATGTTTGGTAATTTCTTCACTCATCGGATTCACTTTGCTTGGATAAACTGCAAGCAGTTTACCATCTTCGTCGAGTAAAAATTTTGTGAAGTTCCATCTTATTTCTGCATCCATTACACCATTTTCAGCTTTAGAGGTAAGCCATTTGAAAAGTGGATGGATATCATCTCCTTTAACAGAAACTTTTTCTGCCATGGTAAAACTTACACCATAATTTTTTTGACAGAATTCATTGATTTCTGCATTGGAGCCTGGTTCTTGTCCACCGAAGTTATTTGCTGGAAATCCAATGATGACGAGCTTATTTTTGTAAGCTTTATGCAATTTTTCAAGTTCAGCATATTGAGGGGTGTAACCGCATTTAGAGGCGGTATTCACAATAAGAATTTTCTTGCCCTTGAATTTAGAAAAGTCTATCGTGTCTCCATCAATTGATGGAACCTTGAACTTGTATATGTTAGCTGGACCTGCAGCAAAAAAAGCGAAAGCGATAATTAATAACCTGATCATAGTAGTTTATTTTTCTTCTAACTAAACTAACGATTCAGTTTTGAAAAAGTTGTAAATATTTGGTCTTTTTAGAGGGTAAACGCCAAACTGCAAATAGAGACAGCACTGGCGCCTTCTTTTAGTAATATAGCTGCACATGCTTCTGTTGATGCTCCAGTTGTGATAACATCATCAACTAAAACGATATGTTTATTCAATACTTGTTTAGTATCTGTGATGGCAAACACTTCACTAACATTGTTCCATCTCTCTATCCTGGTTTTTTTAGTTTGTGTTTGGGTATGGGTGTTTCTAATTAACAATTGTTCTGTAAAATCACATCCATTGATTGCTTGTATGCCCTTACAGAGAAGTGTAGCTTGGTTATAACCTCTTTGTTGTTGTTTTTTAGGATGCAAGGGCATGGGCAGCATTATGTCAACTTGATCTAGTTGAAAAATCGTGTGAAGTCGTCTTCCCATCATTTGCCCAAGCCATCTACCCAATTGTTGTTGTTCTTTGTATTTTACTTCGTGAATAAGACGTTGAATAGGCGTTTGTTCTACGTAAAAAAAACAACTGCAGGCAAACTTGATTGGTGTTCTTCCCCAGAAAAGTTGTTCAACAGGATTATTTCTGTTGTTTTCGAAACCTGTAAAAGGTAGTGTGGTTAGACATTGAAGACAAAGCCATTCATTTGTATCAATTTCATTTTTTTTGCATCCAAAGCAGAGAGAGGGATACAAAAGGTGGGAAATTGCGCCAATTGCTTTGGTGATCATCAATTGTTTCTACTTGAAGATAGTCCGGTAAACTTCTTCAATCAAAGCCACCGAAATGGTCTTAATTCCCTTGTGAGGTTCAGATTTTCTGTTGTATTTGCTGATGTAAATGCTCTCAAAGCCCAGTTTTTCTGCCTCAGAGATCCTTTGGTCGACCCGATTTACCGCTCTGATCTCACCACTGAGGCCAATTTCCCCTGCAAAACATATTTTTTGGGACAGCGGGATGTCCTCATAGGAGCTTAGCAGCGCAAAAACCATGGCAAGGTCTATAGCAGGGTCTTCTATTTTTAGACCACCAGCGATGTTGACGAAAACATCTTTTGTGCCAAAATGAAATCCACCTCTTTTTTCTAACACTGCTAATAGCAATTGCAATCTTCTTAAATCAAAACCACTTGCTGTTCGTTGAGGAGTTCCATAAACGGATGGTGTAACCAATGCTTGTACTTCAATTAACAATGGTCGAAGTCCTTCCATGGTTGCGCCAATTGCAATACCAGAAAGTTGTTCTTCTTTTTGATTGATTAAAATATCTGATGGGTTGCTTACAGGTTTCATTCCTGTACCTGTCATTTCATAAATTCCCAATTCGGCAGTTGATCCAAATCTATTTTTTGTAGTTCTTAAAATACGATAGGCATAATGTTGATCACCTTCAAATTGTAAAACAGTATCAACCATGTGTTCTAATAATTTCGGACCTGCAATAGTTCCTTCTTTGGTGATATGTCCAATTAGAAAAACAGGTGTTTGTGTTTCTTTGGCGAAGCGTTGAAATTCTGCAGTACATTCTCTGATTTGTGAGATGGTACCTGGTGATGAGTCTAAATAAGGAGATTGAATTGTTTGAATGGAGTCGATGATGACTAAGTCCGGTTTAATTTTTTTAATCTCTTGAAACACGCTCTGGGTGGACGTTTCAGTGAGTATATAAAATTCATCATGTTGGATATTGATACGGTTCGCTCTCATTTTAATTTGCTGTTCACTTTCTTCACCGCTTACGTATAAAATTTTTAAATCGTGCATCATCAATGCGTCTTGCAAAAACAATGTTGATTTTCCAATGCCGGGTTCACCTGCAACCAAGACCAAACTTCCAAGAACAATTCCACCACCTAATACACGATTCAATTCATCATCCTTTGTAATGATGCGTTGCTTTTCTTCTGCAACAACTTCTTGTAAGACGATACTTTTGTTTTGTTGATTTTCTTTCCAGCTTTCTTTTGATTGAGGTTGTTCTTTGTGAATAATTTCTTCAGTGAACGTATTCCATTCATTACATGCAGGACATTTGCCTGTCCATTTTGGAGATTCATAACCACACTGCTTACAGAAAAATGCTTTTTTGATTTTAGCCATCTGGTGAAATTAGCAATGATTGGTTAAATGGTTACCGTTTAAATAACGGGCAAAGGTGTTTTTTGCGCATAAAAAAAGGGTTGGTAGACACCAACCCTTGTACTTACTAACCCATTAAATTCTTCAGCTAAATTACAAATTGTGGACACAGTACAAAATAATTTTTTGGTGCTGTGCATAACTTTTATTGTCTGACAATCCGACAGCAAAAAATCGGCATTTTTATAAAAACTTTCACAAACATTTGATAATCAGCGTTGTAAATTGCTTTAAAATCGCCATTATGGGTTCCATCTATTTTGTTTCGCTCCTGTTCGTAGGAATTGGCATGTTGGTTTCTCTCCGGTTGAAGTCCAAATTCAACCAATATGGGGCCATCCGGATCCGGGCCGGACTAACAGGGCGGGAAATAGCCCTGCGTATGTTGCAGGAAAATGGCATACATGGCGTAAAAGTGGAACTCGGTCAGGGCTTTTTATCTGACCACTACAATCCGCTCACCAAAACCGTTTCGCTCAGTCCGGAGGTCTACCACCAGGCCAGTATTGCGGCAGCAGCGGTGGCAGCCCACGAATGTGGTCATGCCGTACAGCATGCCCGTGCCTATCCCTGGCTCATGCTCAGGAGCAGGTTGGTGCCCTTGGTGCAATTCAGTTCCATGTTCATCCAATGGGTCTTGTTGGCCGGGATTTTGCTTGTCAATGTCTTTCCCGGACTCCTTTTGGTTGGCATTATCCTTTTTGCCACCACAACTTTTTTTTCGTTGGTGACTTTACCAGTTGAATTCGATGCCAGCAAGCGGGCCTTGTATTGGCTCCAGACTTCAGGTGTTTCTGGCACGCAGGAGTTGGGTCAGGCGAAAGATGCATTGTATTGGGCGGCAATGACTTATGTGGTTTCTGCTGTAGCCTCACTTGTTACCCTGGTGCAATATGTCCTGATCTACCTCGGTAATAGGGATAGAAACTGAATTTCAGGTGCTCTGGTTTTTGTTTAGATTGAAAATTGAAAAAATTAAACAAAAATTCATCTTTTTTTAACTTTTCAGGCTAAAAAACGATTTTTCCACTATATTCGCAATTGGACATTTATCGTTTTATAAACAAAAATCAACTGCATGAGAAAACTTACACTGTTCATGTGCTGTTTGCTATTTGCAATACCGGGGGTATTTGCGCAAACAGTAGTTAAGGGCAAGGT
>JBEBDP010000246.1:0-3516 GCA_041156925.1 Bacteroidota bacterium
AATCTGCATGAACATTGGCTTGTTGAATTGGCTCTTGGTATACTGTTTTACCATAGAGTTGTTCTGGAACCAAACCCGATAATTCAATACCCACTCCTAATATACCGATCTTTATGTCCCCCTTCCGAATTATTTTGTAGGGCTGATTAATACTCTCCATTGATGTGCCTTCAAACCCATAATTACTCATCACGACAGGCATTTTACCATGTGTCACAACTTTTTCAGCAAAATTGTCCAACCCAGCATCAAAATCATGGTTACCCATAATTACCGCATCATAACCCATCATGTTCATCGCCTTCATTTCTGGCTCACCTTTAAAGACATTAAAATAGGGAGTGCCCTGAAAAATATCACCCGCGTCTAATAGAAGCACATTTTCTTCTTCTGCCCTAATTTTTTGTATCAATGCTGCTCTTGCTGCTACACCTCCTTGTCCTGCGTTTCTAGAACCATCCATCGGAAATGGATCTAACCTGCTGTGCACATCATTGGTATGCAATATAGTCAGTCGGTTACCCTCCGAAGCTTGAGCAATTGAAGGCGTTGTTCCCACCATCAAGGCTCCAGCAGTAAGTCCTGTATCGACTAGAAATTTTCTCCTGTTCATTTTGTAATTCTTTTGGGCTGTTCCACTACCACTTGCTTCCCTGCTGCTTTGTGCATTATACAATAATCCAAAATGGCGTCTCGCTGCAAATAATTGGTTCGGTTTTGTTGCATTGTTTTGAAAGCATTAAATCCACCACCACCATCCACTGCATAATCAGAGTTGGCCATGATATATGACTTGTTTGAATCTAGTGGCAACCCGCCGACAAGAACATTAACCGCCTTTTTATCTTGGATCTGATAGGATAATCCTGCTACACCCCCACCGCCACCATCGGCAGCAAGAAAATCGAGATAGGATTGTAAAAGACTGCCTTTGATTTCAATAATGATTAAAGCATTGTCGAAAGGCATCACCTCAAAAATATTTCGTCTGGTTATCTTACCGGCTGAAATTCTGTTAATCCTTATACCCCCATGATTCATAAATGCTACATCAACAGGACGATTGATATGCTTAGCAGCAGCCCACAAATAGGCATCGGCTAGAAAATTTCCCAAAGTACTATTGGGCAACTCTTTTAATAATTCATCTTTAGATACCGCAAATACTTCATCCATATTCTTGTCAACACTGTCGCGGTAGTTTTTTAGCATCCCCAATACACTGCTGTCACTTTTCAATGCTGTTGTTACAGCATAGTCTTTAAACCCTATTCCTGTAACAACTTGAGAAGAATGACATGCACCTAACCCTATTACTAAACTCACCAAAAAGAAGAAACGCTTCATAAAATTCCAATGATTCGGAAGGTACAAACTATTAGGGTTTTTTGGTTTAACTTTGCGTAAAGATTTATTTATATGGGATTCGATTTAACAGGAAAAATTGTAGCAAAATTTGATACTATTCAAAGAAGTGCAACTTTCAAGACCAGAGAATTTGTGGTAGAGACCAATGAAGATATCAATGGCAGAACCATTACCAACTATGTAAAGTTTCAGACTGTTCAAGACAGAACCAGCATATTGGATCGCTTTAATGTTGGAGATACTGTAAAAGTACACTTCAATATCAAAGGGTCTAAATGGGAGAAAAACGGACAAATCAACTATATCACCAACTTAGATGCCTGGAGAATTGAACAAATGAGTATGTCTGGCGGAACTGGCTATGTTGATACACCACCTGCATTTTCACCAGATCCAGATAGTCAGCATAGCATTGCAGACGATTTGCCTTTCTAACCCAACTCCTACATGCAGCGTGAACTCCTTTTGCAGCTTTCTCCAAAAGATGCAGCCAACAATGAAGCAATCACTTCACAGATTGCCTCTTCACTGGCCATAAGCAGGGAAAAAGTGACTGGCTATCATTTGCTCAAAAAATCAATTGATGCCAGAAGAAAGGACGTTCTCATCAACCTAAAGCTCAATGCCTTTGTTGATGAACCCTTTCATGAATGGGATACCCCTTCATTTGAATTTCCTGATGTAAGCAAGTCCGATAAACGAGTCATTGTTATTGGAGCTGGACCAGCAGGATTGTTTGCAGCACTTGAATTGATCCAACATGGTATTAAGCCTATCGTTTTAGAAAGGGGTAAAAATGTTAGAGACAGAAGAAGAGATCTGGCCGTCTTGAATAAAGAGGGCCTTTTGAACGAAGACAGTAATTATTGTTTTGGAGAAGGTGGTGCGGGCACTTACAGCGACGGTAAACTGTATACGAGAAGTACAAAAAGAGGAAATGTTGATAAGGTCTTGCAGCTTTTAGTCTTCTTCGGAGCAGATCCCTCCATCTTGTATACAGCACATCCCCATATAGGCACCAACAAATTACCAGGCATCATCCAAAATATGCGTCAGCAAATAATTGATGCAGGAGGAGAAGTCCATTTTAATGCAAAAGTCACGGACCTTTTACTGAATGATAACAAGATCAAGTCAGTCGTCTGTGGCAACGGGGATAGATTTGAAGGCGACCAGGTAATTCTTGCAACAGGACATTCCGCGAAAGATATCTTCTATTTATTAGAAGCAAAAAAAATAATCATTGAACCGAAGCCCTTTGCCATGGGCGTCCGAATAGAACATCCTCAAACATTAATTGATTCCATACAATACCATTGTTCAGTATCAAAAGAAAGAGATCCTTTTTTGCCACCCGCAGCCTATCAACTTGTAGAACAGGTAAATGAAAGAGGTGTATTCTCCTTTTGCATGTGTCCGGGTGGAATCATTGCCACTGCATCAACTTCAAAAGAAGAATTGGTGGTAAATGGCTGGAGTCCATCCAAAAGAAACAACCCCTTTGCCAATTCGGGAATGGTAGCCCAAGTTATGATGGATGATGTGATGAAGAACAACAAATCTAAACTCCATTCTAACCTTGTGTTGCACCATTTCCAAGAAGAAGTGGAACGGAAAGCTTATGCAGCTGGTGGCGGATTGTTTGTGGCGCCAGCACAAAGAATGACCGACTTTGTCTACAATAAAACATCAAGCAGTTTACCAGACAATTCATACCTGAGGGGTGTGAATGCAGTGAACTTAAATGAAGTGCTACCAGAATTTATTGCCAAATCCCTTCAAAGAGCATTCATCGCCTTTGGCAAAAAAATGAAAGGTTATTTTACAGAAGAGGCTATCCTCATTGCTCCTGAAAGCAGGACTTCTTCTCCCGTCCGTATACCTAGAAATGAAACAACATTGCAACATCCCCAAATCAATAACCTTTATCCTTGCGGTGAAGGTGCGGGTTATGCTGGAGGTATCATCAGTGCGGCTATGGACGGACAAAAAGTAGCCAACCACTTATCACAATTCCAGCGAGCTGACAACTTTTCATTGTAATTTTCCGTCTCTAACTACTGTTATGGAAACAATTCTTGAGATCAATGGACTGAAAAAATATTTTTCGGGACAAAAAGCAGTCGACGACATCAGTTTTTCAATAGG
>JBEBDP010000247.1:0-3657 GCA_041156925.1 Bacteroidota bacterium
TGTTTGCAACCATCATTAAAAGACGCGAACGTCATTTGTATGTAGCCATATGGTTTTACATCGCAACATTTGTTACTGTAGCAGTCCTCCATATTGTCAACTCAATTGAATTGCCAGTAAGCATCTTAAAAAGTTACTCATGGTATGCAGGTGTTCAAGATGCACTTGTTCAATGGTGGTATGGACACAATGCTGTTGCGTTTTTCTTAACTACACCTTATTTGGGCTTGATGTACTACTTCATGCCCAAAGCTGCAAATAGACCCGTTTATTCGTACCGTTTATCAATCATTCACTTTTGGTCGTTGATCTTCCTCTACATCTGGGCTGGTCCGCACCACTTGTTGTACACTTCCCTACCCAACTGGGCACAATCACTTGGTGTTGTGTTCAGTTTCATGTTGATCTTCCCAAGTTGGGGAGGTATGATCAATGGATTACTTACTCTTCGTGGTGCTTGGGACAAAGTAAGAGAGGACGTAATCTTGAAATTCATGGTAGTTGCCGTGACCGCTTACGGTATGTCCACTTTCGAAGGCCCAATGCTTTCCTTGAAAAATGTAAATGCCATTGCACACTTCACCGATTGGATCATTGCTCACGTACATGTGGGTGGATTGGGCTGGAATGGTATGCTCACATTCGGAATTCTTTATTGGCTAGTCCCAAGACTCTACAAAACTGATCTGCATTCAAAGAAGTTAGCCAATACCCATTTCTGGATTGCAACCTTAGGAATAGTTTTTTATGCAGTCCCTATGTATTGGGCAGGATTCAAACAAAGTTTGATGTGGAAAGAATTTACTGAAGCAGGTAACCTTAAATATCCATTCCTTGAAACCGTAACCCAACTTAAATCTTTCTATGCGCTGCGTGCCTTTGGTGGTACACTCTACTTTGCAGGTGCATTGTTGATGGTGTACAATCTCTTCGCGACTGTTAAAAAATCACAGGGTGTTGTTGATGATCAAGCCGAAGCACCAGCAATAGAAGGAGCTTATCAAGCACATGGATCGGAACACTGGCACAGACCCATTGAAAGAAAACCTGTTCCTTTCCTTGTACTTACACTTATTGTTATCCTAATCGGTGGTATCATAGAATTAATTCCAACCTTCCTGGTGAAATCCAATGTTCCAACCATATCCAGTGTAAAACCTTATACACCTCTAGAACTGCAAGGACGTGACATTTATGTACGTGAAGGTTGCTATACCTGTCACTCACAAATGATTCGTCCTTTCCGTTCAGAGACTGCACGCTATGGCGAGTACTCTAAGGCTGGTGAGTTTATTTACGACCATCCCTTTCAATGGGGATCAAAAAGATCCGGACCAGATTTGGCAAGAGAAGGTGTAGGCAACAACAGAAAATCAAACAGCTGGCACTACAACCACATGGATGATCCTCAAGCAGTTTCAACAGGATCCATTATGCCTTCTTATTCTTTCCTATTGGATCAAGATTTGGATACAGCATCAACTGCTCCAAAAATTAAAGCTATGCAACAATTGGGCGTTCCCTATGAAGCTGGTTATGCAGATAGAGCAAATATGGATTTGATGAAACAAGCTGATGAAATAGCCAAGAACTTAAAAGAAGATGGAATTCAAACCCCATCCAACAAAGAGATCATTGCTATCATCGCCTATATGCAACGATTAGGGACAGACATCGAAAAATTCAAAACTGCAAAACAGTAGTACCATGTTCAAGTTTATCAAACAATATGCGGAGAAGATAGATGGGATATCTATTTATCCAGTAGTGGGACAACTGATTTTTTTCACCTTCTTCATGCTGGTATTGGTATATGTATACAAAATGAAGAAGTCGAATGTTGACGAAATGAAAAATCTTCCTCTCGATCAATAACCCTAAAAACAACTAACATGTCTGCAAATAACCAATCATATTTAGAATGGGCATTGATCATCATCGCCCTGGTACTTGTAGGAGTGATATGGCTTCTTTCACAAGTATTAATTACGCTATCGAAACAAATTCTCAAAAAGAGAAAGAGTGAAATGAGCTTAAAAAGCTTAATTGTTATTGTATTCTCTTCCATCTTGTCTTCAACTGCTTCTGCTCAGGAAAGCTATATTATAAGCGGACTACCCAAAGACACAAAATATGGCAGTATGGGATTCATTGAATTCTATTCAATGGCGGCTGTAATTGGAATAGAATTAATTGTCATCCTTTACTTGGCCATCATGATTCGCAGGTCTTTTAGAGAACTCTCTGGAGAAGCGGACGCGGCCTTGGCAAGAGCCGGCGAACCCTCCAGCTTTTCTAAATGGTGGAGTACCCTTGATAAAAAATGGATGACACAAGCTGTGCCAATTGAAAAAGAGGCTGATGTGTTGTTAGACCACGACTATGACGGAATCAAAGAATTGGATAATGCTTTACCACCATGGTGGAAATATGGTTTCTATGTTACAATAGTCGTTGCCTTCATTTATATCTTCAATTTTCATGTTTCAGGAACAGGAAAAAATCCAGAACAAGAATATGCAGCTGAGATGGAAGCCGGAAAAAAGCAAGAGGAAATCTACAAAGCCAAGACAAAAGATCTGGTGGATGAAAACAATGTAACACTTGCTGATGCTTCTGGTATTTCCGCAGGAAAAGGTCTCTATACTCAATCATGTGTAGCTTGTCACGGTGCCAACGGTGAAGGTGGTATTGGTCCTAACTTAACCGATGAATATTGGATACATGGCGGTTCACTAAATGATATATACAAAACAATCAAGATTGGTTATCCTGAAAAGGGCATGCAATCTTGGCAATCCATGTACAGTCCAGTTCAAATCAAAGAGCTTACCAGTTATGTTCGCTCTTTACTTGGCACCAAACCAGCAAATCCAAAAGATCCTCAAGGCAACCTTTATCAAGAGGCTGCAGCAAAAGCCGATTCAACTTCCGTGAAAACTGAACAACCTGTATTATGATTTCGGCAACTGATAAAGAAGCCATATTAGATCAGACTTTCAGAGATTCTGTTGCAACAATAGACCAGAAAGGGAAGAGGAAATACATTTTCCCAAAAAAACCAAAGGGACTATTCTACGACAGAAGAACTTTTGCATCAATAGTCTATCTCGTTATCTTCTTTAGCCTGCCTTGGATTAAAATGAATGGTGAGCCCTTCATCATGATTAATGTACTCAAGAGGAAGTTTATCATTTTCGGACAAATATTTGGTCCGCAAGACTTCTTCATCTTCGCATTAGCCATGATCACTTTTGTAGTGTTCATCATTCTTTTTACATCCATCTTTGGTAGAATTTTTTGTGGCTGGGCTTGCCCCCAAACCATTTTCATGGAAATGGTATTCCGAAAAGTTGAATACTGGATTGATGGCGATGCCAACAAACAACAACAACTTAAGGCAATGCCTTGGAATGCTTTTAAAATCAGAAAACGCGCTACCAAGATTATTGTCTTTTATTTGATTGCTTTTATTATCGCCAACTACTTCATGGCCTATCTCATCAGCATGGATGAGGTATTGAGATATGTCCATGAAGGAATTGCCGCACATGCAGCTACTTTTATTGCCCTTATCATTTTCACAACCGTATTCTTCTTTGTTTATTACTGGTTCAGAGAACAGGTATGTATTGTGGTTTGTCCCTATGGAAGACT
>JBEBDP010000248.1:0-10102 GCA_041156925.1 Bacteroidota bacterium
GTCGAGTACCAAGACTAATGATAATTATGGGGATTATTTTATATTTGGACTATGGAAAAATTCAGAAATTTCATTGAATGGCAGGTTTTTGGGGTCTGCACACGTATCGGTGAAGTGTTGGGGATTTCCACATTCACCATTAGAAAGTACTTTATTTACATTTCTTGCCTCACGCTAGGATCGCCTGTATTGTTCTATTTCATCCTTGCATTTTGGATGAATCTCAAGCGCTATATTCTTCAGGGTAGAAGAAATCCTTTGCGTTATAATTAATTGGGCTAAACCACTGCTTTTCTGATCTTGATCAGCTCTTGTAGTAAGTCTTTCAATAGTTCTAACCTTAACATATTGGCTCCGTCACTTAATGCCTTAGCAGGATCTGGATGTGTTTCTATGAATAGGCCATCTGCCCCAGTTGCTATAGCTGCTTTTGCAATAGTCCCGATCATTTGAGGATTTCCGCCGGTTACGCCTGATGTTTGATTAGGTTGTTGTAAGGCATGGGTGCAATCCATTACTACTGGCACACCATGTGATTGCATAATTGGAATATTCCTGTAATCAACTACTAGGTCTTGATAGCCAAATGTTGTGCCTCTTTCAGTCAATATAATTTTCTCATTTCCAGTCCTTCTAATTTTTTCCACCGCAAATTTCATGGCTTCACCACTGATAAACTGACCTTTCTTGATATTGATGATTTTACCTGTTTCTCCTGCAGCCTGCAACAGGTCTGATTGTCTGCATAAAAAAGCAGGAATTTGCAAAATATCTGCATATTGAGCTGCCATTGCTGCTTCATCTGCCGCATGGATGTCAGTCGTGGTAGGAAGATTAAATTTCGCTCCTGTTTTTTTCAATAAATCCAATCCTAGTTCATCCCCTAAGCCTGTAAATGAGGTAGCACTGGTTCTATTGGCTTTTCTGTAAGAAGCTTTAAAGACATAGGGGATGCCCAATTCTTTACAGATGCCGGATACATGTGCTGCAATTTGTTCGATAAGCGACTGGTCTTCAATAACGCAGGGTCCTGCGATAAGGAAGAAATTTTTTGGGTCGAAATCCTGGTTTTTGAACAGGTCTTGAAGAAATGGTTGCATGCTGCAAAGATATGTTGGTTCAATCATAATCTATATGTTTGCATTCTGAACCTTTCCATATGAAAAAAGAAAAAATACTGGTTATTGGTGCAAGCGGTCAGATAGGTGTTGAGTTAACGTTGGCATTGAGGAAGATTTATGGCGGATCGAATGTTATTGCATCAGATTTAAGGGAAGAAAATGACTTGTTAAAAGGGACCGGACCTTATGTGAGTTTGGATGTGATGAACAAGGAGATGCTCCATGTACAGGTTATTCGTCAGGGTGTTACACAGATTTATTTATTAGCGGCAATTCTATCTGCAACAGGAGAGAAGAATCCTCCGTTGGCATGGAACTTGAATATGCAATCTTTATTGAATGTTTTGGACATAGCCAAAGAGGAAAACCTTACTAAGGTATATTGGCCCAGCAGTATAGCGGTATTCGGTCCATCTTCTCCAAAATTGGATTGTCCGCAACAAACCATCATTGAGCCATCTACAGTTTATGGTATCAGTAAATATGCCGGTGAATTCTGGTGTAATTATTATCACCATCGTTATAACGTAGATGTGAGAAGCCTTCGGTACCCAGGTTTGATCAGTTATAAATCTTCACCTGGAGGCGGTACAACCGATTATGCAGTAGAAATATATCATGCAGCCAAGCACAAGAAAAAGTATACATCCTTTTTGAAGGAGGATACACATTTGCCGATGATGTATATGCCGGATGCAATCAGGGCAACCATTGAACTCATGGAAGCACCGGCTAGTAACATAAAGGTTAGAACATCTTACAACCTTTCTTCAATGAGTTTTTCTCCAGCTGAAATTGCAGCAGAAATCAAAAAACATATTCCTGAATTTGAAATGAGTTATAAGCCTGATTACCGACAAGCCATTGCGGATAGCTGGCCTAAAAGTATTGATGATTCAGTGTCAAGAAATGATTGGAATTGGAAACATGAATTTGATTTGCCAAAGATGACTGCTGATATGTTTAAAAATATTTAATTTAATTTTTCTCATGTTAAGATTTAAGGTTAGGGCTCTTGCTGCAGGTTTGATTTTGTTGGTATGTTTTGCATGTAAGCAAAATCAAAAGGTAAGTATAACCTATAGAGCATTGATTGTTCGTGCTGATAGTCTGCCTATTGCTTTTAACATAGTGGAGGAAAGGCGTTCGGATTCAATTGTATGGACCATTATCAATGCAGGTGAAAAAATTCTTGTAGAGGATATTGTTCAAAAAGAAGATTCGCTCTTAATTAATCTACCTTTTTTTGAAGCGCAATTGAATTTGGTGAAGTCGTCAAATGGCTATCAAGGTGTTTGGTATAAACGAACATCATTAGGGGAGCAACGTGTACCAATTTTAATTAAGGAGGAGAGTGATAGATTGGTATTACCTGGACAAAAATCAAAATACAACGTGAGTGGGAGGTGGAGTGTTGTTTTTACAAAAGATACCGGTAAAGAATACAATGCAGTTGCAGAATTTGAGCAGGTTGGGGATAGTCTCAAAGGGACTTTCTTAACTGCTACTGGTGATTACCGTTATCTTGAAGGAATTGTGAAAGATGATTCTTTGGTGATGTCTACATTTGATGGAACACATGCATTCTTCTTTTCGGGAAAGATCATGCATGATGGAAAAATTGATCGTGGTGTTTTTGCTAGTGGACCTGTTTACAAAGAATCATGGGTAGCTGTAAAAGATAGTTTGGGAAGCATTGATGAAACAAATGCGTTGATGCAACTGAAGGGGGTAGAAAACAAATTGCATTTTCGTTTTCCTGATTTGGACAGTAACATGATTGGTATTTCCGATGACCGTTTTAAAAATAAAGTGGTGATTGTTCAAATCTTGGGATCATGGTGTCCAAACTGTATGGATGAAACCTCATTTTTAAGTGGTTTTTATAAAGAAAATGCTGCAAAAGGAGTTGAAATAATTGGATTGGCATACGAGTACATTAATGAGTTTTCAATTGCCAGAAAAAACTTGATGAGGTTTAAAAATAAATTCGATGTTCAGTACCCTATGTTGATTACAGGAGTGACTTCTGCGGATAGTTTAAGGACTGAAAAAACATTACCAGAGATGACGCAGATCAAAGCATTTCCATCAATGATTTTAATTGGTAAGGACGGCACAGTACGAAAAACACATGCAGGATATGCTGGTCCAGCTACAGGAGTTCACCATGAAAATTTCAAACAGAAATTTACTGAGGATATCAATGCTTTGTTAGCAGAAGAGCTCAAGTAATGTTGCCTAGAATTTAATCAATTCAATTATCCTTTCAAGATAGGTTTTGTCAGTTTCATCAAAGCTATTAAGTGAGGAGCTGTCAACGTCTAAAACACCGATGACTGTTGTGTCTTTGAAAAGGGGTAATACTATTTCACTTTTGGATAAACTGCTGCAGGCAATATGACCTGGAAACTTTTCTACATCTGGCACAATAATTGTTTTTGCCTGTTCCCATGATGTTCCACAAACACCTCTGCCTTTCTTAATTCTGGTGCAAGCAACTGGACCTTGAAAGGGACCTAGTACCAATTCATCATTTTTAACCAAATAAAACCCGACCCAGAAAAAATTGAACTGTTCCTTAAGTGCTGCTGCTACATTAGCAAGGTTGGCAATTAAATCAGGTTCTCCTTCTAATAGGCCTTTGATTTGTGGTAGAAGATTTTGGTATTGATCTTCTTTGCTTCCATTTAATATGTTGAGGTCTTCTGCCATTTTTTTGGTGCTATTGTTTTTCTACTAAATCGCCAATGGTTTTGCGTTCAAGAATTTTTAAAGTTGCATCTCTCACCAAGACCATTGTATCGTGTAGTCCACAATGTTTTTCATCGCAGTTTTTACAGCGTTCATAAAAGTAAAGACTAGCACAAGGGAGCATCGCAATTGGGCCTTCAATTTTTCTGATGATAGTTGCCAAAGGTGTTTTGGTAGCGTTCTTTTTTAAAAAGTAGCCTCCACCTTTACCTTTTTTGCTTTCAAGGATATCCATTTTGCGTAGTTCTAAGAGAATATTTTCTAAAAATTTCAGTGGAATGTTTTTCTCTTTTGCGATGGATGCAATCAATACGGGTCCCTCATCCTTGTGTTCTACAAGGTAGATCAGTGCTTGAAATGCGTATTGGGTTTTTTTGTTTAGCATAAGTTTTAATCTCCAAAACCAAGGACATCTTTCATGGTAAAAATACCTTTTTTATCTTTTATAAACTCTGCTGCTACAACAGCGCCTAATGCAAAACCATTGCGGTTATGTGCGTTGTGAATAATTCTAATTTCATCTATGTCAGAGCTATATTTCACCTCATGCCAGCCTGGATACGGGTCGGTTCTTTCGCTCTCTATGTGAAGTACATTAGAGGTTTCAGATGGTTCATTCTGCCATTTGGTTTTTTGGCTGTTGTTTTCAATCACCTGTTCTGCGAGGCTGATGGCAGTCCCGCTAGGAGCATCTTTTTTTTGCGTATGGTGAATTTCCTTGATGCTTACATCATATTGTTTTTGGCCTTCCATCAATTGCGCCAATTTTTTATTGACTTCAAAGAAGATGTTCACACCAACACTAAAGTTGCTTGCATATATGAAACTACCATCATTAGTTTTGCAGTTATCTTCTACTAGTGCAAGTTTTTCAAGCCATCCCGTAGAACCACAGACTATAGGTGTGTGGAAGTTGATGCATTTCATGACATTGTCGAATGCGGTATGCGGACCTGTAAATTCAATTGCCACATCTGCTTTTGATAAATTTTCTGCTGAGAATGCATCAATATTATCAAGATCTATTTTCAGAACAATTTCATGACCTCTGGAAAGGGCAACAGATTCTATGATCTTGCCCATTTTGCCATAACCGATCAACGCTATTTTCATGTTTACTAAATTGATATTGTGCTAGAAGCCAATTGATTTATTTTCTTTGTTCTTTCCAAAATAAAAAATCGCCGACATCCCCATTTGGCCAGATTGGTTGCCTGTTGATAGTTTTGGTGTTAGTTTTAAGCTAACTTCATCGGATATGTCAAAACCTCTTAAGTGACCATCTACTGTTGCATCAACAATGTTTAGTCCCCATGTTAGTAGTATTCCTAATATAGAGAAATCCATATTTTTCCTGAACTCATTTCTGTAAAGCCTAAGCGCTTCATTTGATAGTGGTACAAGTTCAGGAGTAATTTTATTGAAGTTGGCAGAATCATTATTGGATCTGATGGTGTAGGCAGTTCTGGTTAAGTTGTACCATTTTCTGTTATAACTATATAGACTAACCGGTATAGCAATAACACCATAAACAATGGGAATCTTCCAATATTTTTTATTGTAAGCTTGTCCCAATCCTGGAAGTATAGCTGAACGCAATGCTGCTTTTGATGCTACAGATCTTTTTTTACTTGCAGTATCAATAATTGAAAGCGATTTAGCTTGATTAGGGCTTGCAGAATTTACTTCTTGTGCAAGTGTACTGTTGGTTGAAAAAACCAATATGCAGCATAGGCAAAAAATGCTCAAAAATGAAAAAGAGGGCTTCATCAATGTATATCTACCTGCATTTTTTCAAGCAAGCCATTAAGTTCTTCTAAAGAATAATATTCAAATGAGATCTTACCTCTACCTGTTTTTTGGTGGTCGAGTTTGACTTTAGTACCAAAATGGGAGCTTAGCTGACGTTCAATTTTTTGATACTGTTCGTTCTGCTTTGATGGAGTATTGGCCGCTTTTTTTGAAGGCTTATAAAGTTGCTTTACCAATTCTTCAGTTTGGCGAACTGAAAGTTTTTTAGATAGGATAGTATTGTAAACAAACATTTGTTTGTCCACTTCACCTGCATTGATCAAAGCTCTTGCATGGCCCATTGAAAGAGAGCCATTTCTTACAGCAACAATAATGTCTGGAGGAAGCTTGAGCATCCTGATATAATTGGAAACTGTACTTCTGTCCATTCCCATGGTTGTTGCAACCTCTTCTTGTGTCATTGCACATTCATCCATCAAACGTTGGTAGCTTAGTCCAATTTCAATAGCATTCAAGTTTTCCCTTTGCAGGTTTTCCAATAAGGCTAATTCTAATACTTTTTGATCGTCTGCTTCTCTAATGTAAACAGGTACATCTTTTATGCCTGCGAGTTTAGCAGCTCTCCATCTTCTTTCACCTGCAATAAGTTTATATTTCCCGGAAGGGAGGGGCTTAACGGTTAAAGGTTGGATGATATCATGAAGTTTGATTGAACTAGCCAATTCTTCAATTGCTTTTGAATCGAAGTCTTGACGTGGTTGATTAGGATTGGGAATGATATCTTCAAGTGGAATTCTAGATATAGCGGTATTTTTCGCAACTACTTCGGTTTTTAAAACACCAGTAGGGTTTTTGTATTCTGCGTCAATACTGCCTAAAAGAGAACGTATCCCTCTGTTTAAGGCCTCTTTTTTATTGGAAGGGTTATTGCTCATCATTTAGGTTTATGGTTCTTTCCGATTCTTTTATTTTGGTCATGTTGTTTTTCTGCAGAATTTCTTTGGCCAAGTTCAGGTAGTTGATAGCTCCTTTACTTTCGGCATCATACAAGATTGCAGGTTTGCCAACACTTGGGGCTTCACTTAATCTAGAGTTTCTATTGATCAAAGCATCGAATACCAGTCCATCAAAATGTTTTCTAACCTCATTCACAATCTGGTTGCAAAGTCTGAGTCGAACATCGTACATCGTCATCAAGATGCCTTCAATAACCAAAGCAGGGTTGAGTCTGCTTTGTACAATTTTGATGGTATTGAGTAGTTTACCCAGGCCTTCCAAAGCAAAAAATTCTGCTTGTACTGGAATAACTACAGCGTCTGCTGCCACCAATGCGTTTACAGTGATCAAGCCTAGAGAAGGGGAACAGTCGATGATAATGAAGTCATATCCATCTTTTATTTCGTCGAGGATATTCTTAATTACATTTTCTCTATTGGGATAGTTGATCATTTCTAACTCAGCGCCAACTAAATCGATGTGTGAAGGAATAAGATCGAGGTTGGGTATTTCTGTCTTCAAAACAACATCTTTGGCTTTTGCATCACCCACCATGCAGTCGTATATACTCTGTTGTACATTTTGGAGGTCAAAGCCTACACCTGATGTACTATTGGCTTGTGGATCGGCATCAAGCAGTAACGTCTTGTATTCCAGCACAGCAAGGCTGGCTGCCAGATTAATGGCTGTGGTGGTTTTACCCACTCCTCCCTTTTGATTAGCTACTCCAATGATACGAGCCATTTGATTTTATTTGGTAAAGATGACAGGATGACAAATTTACAATTTCGGTACAATTTTGACGGAACAATATCGATAATTTAGAACTATATTGACAATGTTTTGTTGATTTATTGTATTGTGAATAAATAATTTAGATGAAAAGGCTATTTGGTTCCTGGTTTTTTATTTTGGTGATGCTTGCGGTTGATTTTTATGTTTTTCAGTCGCTTCGTTTAGTAACTGCCGGTCTCCCTCAAAAAACACGGTTTTTGGTGCATGCCATTTATTGGTCATTTACAGCGGTTGCGGTGTTGCTTTTTCTGATAATTCCCATGGTAGGTTTTGAGTCCATTCCAAAATTTATCAGAACATATGTGTTTGCAATTGTGGTGGGTTTGTTTATTGCCAAAATTGTAGCCTCTATTTTCTTTTTAATCGATGATATAAGAAGGATATTGCAATGGGGCGGAACCAAGGCGGTTAGTCTTGTGAATGGAAATAGTTCATCAGCTGGTGAAGGTATCTCTAGGTCTATATTTCTGTCATGGTTAGGAGTAGGTGTTGGATCTGGTTTGTTTGGGAGTCTTTTGTACGGATTTAGCAATAAATACAAATACACCGTTGAAAAAAAGAAAGTTGCATTCAACAATTTACCTGAGGCTTTCAAAGGGTTGAAGATTATCCATATTTCTGATATTCATTCTGGAAGTCTTGACGACATCAGGGCCGTGGAAAAGGGGGTAAACAAGATTTTGGAACTCAAGCCTGACTTGGTCTTTTTTACTGGAGATTTGGTCAATAATGTGGCAACTGAAATGGACAGCTTAAAAGATGTTTTTGCGAAAATTAAAGCTCCTTTAGGCGTTTTCAGCATTTTAGGTAACCACGATTATGGAGATTATGTGCAGTGGCAGAGCAAGGAGGCTAAATCTCAAAATCTTGAACGTTTAAAGGCAATTCATGCTGAAATGGGGTGGCGGTTGCTGTTGAATGAGCATGTTGCTATTGAGAAAGATGGGTCATCTATAGGATTAATTGGTGTTGAAAATTGGGGTGCAAAAGCAAATTTTAGCCGCTATGGAGATTTGCAAAAGGCCTATTCTGGCGCCGATCAATACCCCTTTAAAATACTATTAAGCCACGATCCAAGTCATTGGGATGCAGAAGTTTGCAAGCATTATACGGATATTGACTTGATGTTATCTGGGCATACCCATGGAATGCAATTTGGAGTTGAGATTCCTGGCTTCAGATGGAGCCCAGTTCAATACGTTTACAAACAATGGTCTGGTCTATACCAAAAGGAGTCACAAAAATTATATGTCAATCGTGGTTTCGGGTTTCTAGGTTATCCAGGAAGGGTAGGTATGTTGCCTGAAATAACATTATTGGAGTTGGCTTAGCTTTAACAATTGTTTCTTTTTGGGGGTATAACTTTTTCCCTTTTTAATCGTCTAACTTTACAGCCAACTATTGTTAATGAGGAGACATTTCTATTTTCTTTTTCTTGCTTTCATGGTTTCTATTGCCGTGCCAAATTTTGTGCGTGCGCAGGTGAGTAAATTTGATGAAAACGAGTTGAAGGCTGAATTGGATTTGCTCAAAAATGATAGTTTAATGAGCGAGCTTAAAAGTTTATTGGGTTCTATGTATAAGCCTGAAAGTTTTTTTTCCGCGAACCTGGCCTACAGTAATCGATTATTTAGTACAAAGAACAATGCTTTGAATGCGCAGCAAACCAGGACTGGACAAGCGGCATTGCTTCCATCAGTATCTTATTTTCACAAAACAGGTTTTGGGCTAACTACCACTGGTTTTATGCGAACAGTTGATGGTAAGCCTAATTTTTATCAACTTGCTGTTAGTCCCTCTTATGATTTTATTGGAAAGAAACTAATTGCAGGTATCTCCTATACAAATTATATCAAGACTGCAACAAACAGCATTCTGACTACCCCCTTCACACATGAAGTGTATGCTTATGCGCAATTAAGAAAATCTGTTGTACGACCGTTTTTAGCATTGGGTTGGGCGTCTGGCAATTATCAAGATGTTTCAACAATACCATTAAGAATTAGAGGTGAAAATATCTTTGTTCTAGATACCTCTAAAGTAGAGCTAAATGATTTCTCAACTATTGCTGGGGTGTCACACACATTTACTGTCCAGAAAATTTTTGCAAAAGATGATATGCTCACTTTTGTTCCTTCACTGAATTTAATTGCAGAGCTACAAAATTATAAGACTACTCCACAGTCAATTGGTGTGATCAAAGATCTAGATGAAGATCCTGAAGATGATGATGCAATTGATATTGACAGAATTAGGAAGAGGTTTAATTTGAATCCTAAAACCTTATCTAAATTTTCATTTCAAACACTTGCTTTTTCTGCAAATGCCAATTGGTATAAATCTTCTTATTCAGTTACAGCAGGATATTTCTTGGGGTACTATTTTAACAACGTCAATACCTCAAAATTTGTCCATTTTTTTAACCTGACAGTAGGTGTTACATTTTAGTGTTTTCTTATCACTAAGAGCAAAACTAATATTATAATTTAGCCTTTATCTATAGATTAAAATTCAATACTATGAAACGTTTATTAGTTATTGCAGTGCTTGTTTTGTCTGGATTCATTTCGAATGCACAAGGGTTTAGTATCGGTCCGAAACTTGGTGCAAATATTACTGGATTAAACGGCTTGCAATTTGAAAAGGGTTATGACTTTTCATACCATGTTGGAGCATTCGCAGAA
>JBEBDP010000249.1:0-2818 GCA_041156925.1 Bacteroidota bacterium
TAGGTGACTTCCTGCTTCAATTGTGACATATCCAAATGTTGTGCTATCGCCATGCACATATTGTCCGATGATTCCCTCGATTAGCTTTTTCTTTTTTACTTGATCAATATGTATCATTTCAGTTATTTTTTAAAATAAGCGACTGAACCTCCAACCCAATCTTTGTCTGCATTATACCTTACGCCAATCATTTTTCCTTTACTTAATCTGGCCAGATTGTTTACAAGTAAAGGGTTTTCGGCACCATCTTCCCAAATGTACATCAACCTTACTTCTACTTTTGCCGGTCCAGTAGGAGTTGCAATGCAATCTGCATATTTGACTTTCTTTTGTAAAATCCAATTTTCTGGATCCTGGATTGCTTCTATATCCGCTTTTGTTACATCAATCAAAACACCTTGCCCTGCAAAAGAGAACAATGGTTTTAGAACATAGTTCTCTAGATCACCGGGAATCTCTTTTAGTTCGTTTAAAAAATTTGTTTCAGGTATACATTCATGTTGAATGAATGGCAAAGTAAATTTCGAAATACGGTAAAACCAATGTGGATGTGTTACCCATTCCACATCATGGTTTTTTGAAAAGTCAATGGTTGTGCCAAGTTCTTCTTTTCTGTTATTTAGCTCATCGGCAATTACTCTATTGTAAATTCTTTTGATTTGAACTTTTTTTCCATCCACTATATGGAATAGTTGATTTCCCTCTTCAATCAATGCAGTTAAGCAAACTGATTTTATACCGAGGTATTTTTCTGTACAATAAAAATCTATCCTGGTTTTTTGTTCGTATGGTTTTATTTCTAGAAGAATAACTTCATCTGGATGATGACTACCAATTATTACTCTTTTTAAAAGCGATATGTAGCTTTCAAAGTTGAGATCGTTGAAATAATGAGAAAAATCAGCTGGTATTGTAAAGAATTGTTCAAGTATTGGTGGGTAGTAGGCATGGTATGCAAATAGGGTAGGAAATCCTTGCATTTCAATTAATGCAGGATAGAGTTTTCCGTTTTCTTTTTCGGCAATACCAAAGTCAAATGCAATAAAATGTGGATGTTTTCCCTCATTTCCCATTCTTTCGTTAGGCGGAATCGCTCTTTCGGTTTTTGTTGTAAATTCTCTTGTTTTGATTAATGAAATGATTTGTTCACAGCAGGCTATCATGCTGTCCCTTATTTCTTGGGTGACAAAAACAGGGGTTTCTGCAACTCTGAATTCTATTGCACCTGGAAACTCTTTGTCTAGAGCCTTTAGAAATTCCTCATAACGTTCTTTGGTGAATTGTTCGTTATAAGATGTCCTGATAGATTGAATCATAATAATGTTGTGTATTAGGACAAGCTAAAAGGGTTTTGTAACGCTGCTATTGACTGTTTTAGAAAATTGGGAAGTACAAATCGATTTGTCAAGCTTATTTTATCTGGGTCATTCAAGTGTTCAATCATAGAACTCCATTTTTCAATTCCATGATTTTGAATTACCGTTTGTTTTTTATCCTCTCTTTGTAAATACATGCTCATGCCCTGTGCATCCGCTTCAGGATGGAATTGCGTGCCAACAATATAGGGGTTGAACCTAATTGCCATTACAGCTCTTTCTAATGGAACATGGGGTCTTTCTTTTTCAATGCATAAAATCTCTCCACCCAATTCAAGTACACGTGATGTATTCGTTTGTACTACTTGATAATCCCTGCTGTCTACACCATAGAACGGGTCTCCTAGACCATTAAAAATTGGATCAATTGAGCCATGGGGCTTCAACATGTGAATTGGAAAAACCCCAAATGCTGTTGATTTTCGTTTGATTACTTCACCAATTTGAAAGTAACGACATGCCAATTGAAACGAATGGCAAATTAAAAAGACAAATTTTTTGTTTGTATTGTTTGGATTTCTGTTCCAATTGTCTATTTCACTCAACCATTTGAAGTAAGCGTTTTCCCATTCACTACCAAGGCTGGTAAGTGGACTCCCTGGTCCTCCTGATGAAATGAAGATATCATGGTCAAGGGTAGGGATCTGTATTTTTTTTCTAACCTCGAATTCTTCCCAGCTAATGTCAGAAGAAATTTCATTTTTTGCTTGTTGCAAAACGTCTCTGATGCACCTCATGCCTTCATTTGGCATTTCATCATTCATATCCAATATTGCCACCTTAATATTTCTCATCATGACTGCAAAAATACATCAAAGTGAGGCAAGAAAATTCGATTCAATGTAGGTGGCAACTGCTTCAAGACTATTCGTTTCTTTATAGACAGCAAGTTGACGATCAGCACCAGTTCCTTTTTCTAAGATGGTATGAATCGTTTTTAATGCATCTCTGCAGCCTAATTCATCAACTACATCATCAATAAAATCGAGTAGTTCTAATATCAACGCACGGGTATTGACTTCTTCTTCTTTTCCAAAATCAATGAGTTTGTCATCTATGCCATATCTCGATGCTCTCCATTTATTTTCATTAACCAATACCCTTGGATAAATCATGAAGTTTAAATTGGCTAAACGTAGTTTATAGAGTTTAACGCATAGGCATTGAAATAAAGCAGCAAAGGCTACAGATTCATCAATGGTTAAGGGTACATCACAAATTCTAAACTCAACAGTTCCGTAAAAAGGATGCACTCTAAGGTCCCACCAAATCTTTTTTGCATTATCAATACAATTGGTTTTAATCAGCATGTTCACATAATTCTCATATGCGCTATAACTATCAAAATAATCAGGAATACCCGTTCTTGGAAATTTGTCGAATACTTTAGTCCTGTATGACTTGAATCCAGTATCTCTTTTTTCCCAGAAAGGTGAATTGGT
>JBEBDP010000250.1:0-6650 GCA_041156925.1 Bacteroidota bacterium
CCACAGGTTCGAGTCCTGTCCCCGCTACAAGGAAAACCTGAGTCTTTTGACTCAGGTTTTTTTATTGGCTTAAACTGAAGCAAGCCGAAGGCTTGAATGAAGGGAAAGTCAATAAAAAAAGAAGTTGCGCAGCGACTTGGTTTTCCTTGTTAAGCCCCCCCCAAGGTCCATCCGAAACGAAGTGAAGGATAGTCCAGTTTACTTTCAAAAGTGGATTGAAATGAAAAAAGGATGATCGCGCAGCGGTCTGTTAAATATTCATCGCTACAATTCCGAATATTCCTGCCCCCACTGGTACAACGAAATGATACTAGGAAGCAATTTCAATCCTTTTTCAGTTAGGGTATATTCAACTGTTGGTGGAACTGTGGCGAATACTTCTCGAGTAAGAATTCCATTAGACTCCATATTCTTTAGCTCTTTGACTAACATTCTGGTATTTATTCCTTCAATACTGCGTTCGATTTCTTTAAAACGGAGCTTTCCTTTGGATAAAATATAAATAATCGGCATTGACCATTTACCGCCAATGATGTCTAAAACATCACGAAGTGAACATGATTTCTCAGAAATATTGTTTTTATTCTTAGTCATAACTAATTGTTTTTAAGCAATACTTTATAATATGTTACTACTATACAAACGAGTAACTACTTTCAAAAGTAAAGTATTAAGGTTAGATTTGCAAGAAATTGTAAATTATGAAATTACTTGAATCAACAAACTTGGGTGCACATACTCTAAAAAATAAAATGGTAATGGCTGCTATGACAAGAAGTCGTGCAGATTTAAATGGAATCGTTGGAAATTTAACCGTTGAATATTATGTCCAGCGTGCTAGCGCAGGTTTAATTATTTCAGAAGGTATCAATATTTCTCAACAAGCGTTGGGAAGTCCATTTACTCCGGGAATTTATACGGCGGAGCAAATTGAATCATGGAAAAAAGTTACTAATTCCGTTCACGAAAAAGGAGGAATTATTTTTGCTCAACTTTGGCATACTGGACGTGTTGGTCATTCAGTGGATAAAAATGGTGTTTTACCAGTTGCTCCATCTGCTATCGCTATAGCAGGAATGCAGCACTTCACTTCTCAAGGACCAAAGGACTTCGAAGTTCCCAAGGAATTAACCATTGAAGAAATTCAACAAATTATCAAAGATTACGGACAAGCTGCAAAAAATGCAATGGAAGCCGGATTTGACGGGGTTGAACTTCATGGAGCAAACGGCTACCTACCAAATCAATTTTTAGCCGAAAGTTCAAACCAACGAACAGATGAATATGGCGGAAGCATTGAAAATAATTGTCGTTTCATGTTGGAGGTAATGAACGAATTGATTGATTCTATTGGTGGTGATAAAGTTGGGATTAAAATTTCTCCATTTCAACCTTATGGCGGTATCGTGCTAACTGATCCGATTGCGACATTTACCCATTTAATCCATGAATTGAATCTAATGGATTTTGCATTTGTTGAGTTGATGAAAAGAAGTCCAATGTTCCCTATGATTCCACATTATCCTTCAGGAGATGAAATGGAGTTATTTGGTGCCCTCGTCAAACAAACATTAATTGCAGGAACAGCTTACACCAGAGAAACTGCGGAAGCTGAATTACAAAAAGGAAACGCCTCAATGGTTGCTTTTGGTTCAACTTTTCTAGCTAATCCCGATTTGCCAAAACGTTTTGAATTGGGCGCAGCACTAAATGCTCCCGATCATTCAACGATGTTTGGAGGAGGAGAAAAAGGATATATTGATTACCCGTTTTTAAAAAGATAACTGATTATGGATACTATTCTAGCAATTTTCACAATTAACACGGATAATTTACCAGCTAACTTTCAAGAGATTATTAAACATGAACAAGGAATGCTTGCTCAATGGAAAAGTGAAGGCATTGTCGAACATTTATTTTTAAGGCCAACAAAGAACGGAGCTGTAATCGTTTTTAAGAACCTAGATGAAAACAGGGCCAAAGAAATGATGGAATCACTTCCATTATATTCATTCATGAAATCAATTGAATATTTACCTTTACTGAAACAATATTAAAGGTTAAAATTCTTATCCTTGATTTCACTTCACATTGTGTTTTAACTGCGTTGAAAAAAATTAAACTTGAAAAAACAGATTACTTTTTCTGAAAAAGGTCATCGTTCTTCCGTTGCGGGAACAACAATCTTTCATTATTTGCCGAATCAACATACCTATCACGTTGGTCATTTTATTTTCTTAGATTATGTTCCTCCATTCACACGGCAAGAAAGAATGTTGCCGAATACAGGTTTTGCGCATCCACATAGAGGAATTGCTACTATTACTTATGTTTTAAGTGGCGAAGCAGAGCATTTTGACAGTCGTGGGCATCGTGCCAAAGTGCATTCTGGAGGTGTCCAATGGATGAAGACCGGAAATGGGATTATCCATGATGAAACGATGAACGCCGATTCAAAAACTACAAATCCATTGAACCATGGTTTTCAATTTTGGGTAAATCTGCCTGCAAATATCAAAAAAGAAAATCCGGATTACATGGCCTTGCAATCGGATGAACTTCCAACTATAACCTTAGCGAATGACATCGGATGGCTAAAGGTCGTTGTTGGTGAATACAATGGATTTCATTCCAACATCCCCACCTATGCCAATCAATACTTATTTCATATTCATTTAAAGGCAGGGGAGAAATTCCAGTATATGACTGAGAAAGGAAAAGAATACGCACTTTTTCCGCCTCAACATACTGTGATTGTCAATGAAATGGAAGTGCAAGCGGGAACCTTAATTGGCTTTGATAATCATCAGAGCCTCATCGAAATAGTAAATAAATCTGACTCAAATGCAGATATACTTTTATTTGGAGGCGAAAAATACACAGAGCCCTTTGTAGCTTATGGCCCGTTTGTAATGAGCTCAGAAGATGAAATAAGAATCGCTTATTCCGATTATCAGAATGGGAAATATGGTAGGATTCTCTACACTTAATTTTTCATTAAGTATGAAAATGACTGAGGTTTAATTCTTGTATGCGTTCAATTTAAGTTTCTAAATTCCACTGGAGTTTTTCCTGTTTTTTGCTTGAAAAGACGACTGAAGTATTGTGGGTATTCAAATCCTAGATCGTAAGCAATTTCACTAATGGATTTATTTGAGTTTAACAGAATATGCTTTGCTTGGTCAATTAAAGCATGATGAATATGTTCTTGGGCGTTTAGTCCGGTCTCTTTTTTGAGTAAATCTCCTAAATAACTTGGCGATAAATTAACGGTATCTGCTAAAAATTTTACGGATGGAAGGCCAATTCGCACTTTATTATTTGAAAAATAAGCTGTTAACAGTGATTCTACTCGAGAAAGGATATCTCGATTGTTTGCTTTTCGGGTGATGAATTGCCTCCCATAAAAACGATTGCAATAGTTGAGCAAAAGTTCGATGCTTGAAACAATGATAGTTTGACTGTGTTCGTCAATATTCTCTTTCAACTCCATTTCAATACGCATCACACATTCATAGAGTAATTGTTTTTCTTTTTCGGACAGATGCAAGGCCTCAGAAATTTCATAACTGAAGAACGTGTAGTCCTTCATTTTAACATTCAACGAGGTATTTCTAATTAAATCAGGATGAAAAAATAAGCCCCAACCCAATAGGTTATCTAGGGGCTCAATTTCATTTTCTATCGTAATTACTTGATTAGGTGCGATGCATATTAAACTACCTTCATCAAAATCGATTGCTTTCCTTCCATACCTCACATAACTTTTACAGTAATTCTTAAACATTACAGAATAAAAATCAGTAGTGATTTTGGTTTCTTCTTCAATCTGTTCGGACGTTTGACTGAAATCTACAATAGCAATTAACGGGTGCTTATTTGCATGATCATTCAGTAAGCGCGAAAGATCGGCAATTGACTTTAAATGAATTAATTGACTCATTGGCTATAATTTAAAAAATCGCTTGTTCAATTTTACGATGAAGTTATACCCCAACAACTTATTCATTCGATGGAACATTTTTGCGTCTTTACCTGCCATATATCTTAATTGGCTTTTTCCATCCGTTGCCGCTTGATAAATTACCTCCGAAACGATTCTCGGATGCGCTGCGTTTTTAACTAATTCCGGAAGGGTTTTAGTTATTTTCTCTACCATTGGATTGTACTCTTTCAGATTTTCGTCGTGATAAAAATCAAACGATCTACCACCGAAATCTGTTGCAATAGCTCCTGGTTCTATAATTTTCACCTTACAACCAATTTGCTCCATTTCATAACGAAAGGATTCTGAAATGCCCTCAACGGCAAATTTAGTCCCATGGTATAAAGAACCTAAAGGAAAGGTCATTTTTCCTCCCATGGAAGAAATATTAATGACTATTCCACTTTTGTTTTTTCGGAAATGTGGAAGGATTGCTCTTGTAACATCCATTAAACCAATCACATTGGTATTGAATTGTCTCAATACTTTTTCCCTTGCAAATGATTCTAATGGCCCATATGCACCGTAGCCCGCATTATTCAATAAGACATCAATTTTTCCAAATTTCGCTAATCCATTTGAAATAGCTGAATCAATAGATTCAAGATCGAGTACATCTAATCTGGTAACCAACACATTTTCTAAGCTCGTTATTTCTTTCTCGTTTTGAGGGGTTCTCATCGTGGCCACTACATTCCAACCCTTAGATTGAAAGTGCTTTGCCGTTTCTTTTCCAATGCCACTGCTTGCACCGGTAATTAAGATTGTTTTTTTCATTCGTATATTTTTCGACAAATGTAAATTTGATGATGTCGTTATTTAAATACGAATTACTGATGATTGTATACAAAATAGGTTTAGGGAATAATATTGTAAAATTGTTTTAATGTCTTCAACCCTCCCCCCAAAGGTCCATCCGCAACGAAGTGAAGGATAGTCCTGTCCCCGCTACTAAGAAAAGCCAGTCAGAAATGATTGGCTTTTTTTTATTGGCTTAAACTGAAGCAAGTTGTGATGGATGCGGAATTCTTTACCTAGTATACTAGCTCATTTTACCGCATCACCAAATTTCAATTCCAAAAGTTAAATAAACCCCAATATCCAAAGCTAAGCAAGAGCATAAAGTATAATACCTGATTTAAAACCAAGATAGTGCGCAGCCACAGCTTAGGTTTCTTTGCTTTCAGGCTGTTTCGGGTATGGATAACAAGGGGCAAGAATAAGCCTAATAACAAAAATGGGGTGTATGAAGATGCACTGATTAATCTCGAATTGTAATGTTGATACGGGACATCGAAATAGAAAATGCTGTTATTTGTATTTAACACCACGATATATGCGATGAGTATAAAATTCAACGAAACAAGCACTAAAACCGATTTGAATGAAAAAGGAGATCTTTTATTTTTCTGAATTTGCGACAGCAACAACACGACAGAATTCAGAGCTAATAATCCAGCAAACAGGCCAAGCAAAAGTCTTAATGCAGGTGTATTTGAAGGCGTTTTGAAATTGATGAGTCTTTCAAATTCAAGATTCCATGGGAATATTTCAGCAATATTTAAAATATGATCGCCTTTTGATAGCTCATGGGTTAAATTGAATTGCACCAATGAATCAAAGTTGTGGTAAAAGTAGATACCGACTACTTTTTCTTTGGTGTCAAAAATAGAAGTGATTAGGGTGCCATCGCCATTTCTGCTTCTACAAACAACCATTGTATCGGAGAGGGCAGTGCTAAAGTCAATAGAGGAAGTTACTTTATGGCTTTTTAAAAAATCGACTCCATTACGGTATCTTTCAAGTTTTCGGGCTTGCTCATTGTTCGTTATAGAAGGACAAAAATTTGCCAAAACATAATTGGGATTGTTGCCTTCAATTAGTTTGTAAGGTTCTACAATCAAATAAGCGCCTAAACTGTCAATATAGATAAACACATCATTTAAAAAGAAGCTGTGGTCATATTGCTGAATGTATTTTTTCACCTCTTTAACGGTTGCACAACGACGAAGAATTTCTGATAGGTAGTCAGCTTCGTTGGTTATTTTTCGCCTGGCTTTAAATCGGTTACTTTGTTTAGGGTAATATGATGATAATCGAGAAAACACAAGTCCAGCAGTATTCATGCCTGATTGTGGCGTTGTTCTGTTTGCAGAAACTTGTCTTGACCCAGTAAATACGGTTCCATACCCATCGTGCCGTTTGGCTTTCTCAAACCATATTTTGGGTGTCGTCAACCAAGTATCGTGGTTACAACCAACTATTGTTTTGCCAGCTGCTGTAATTTTATACATACTACAAGCCATCACATTGTTCGTAAACAGTGCCAAAACAAGCGTTACAAGTAGAATTTTATAGGATTTTTGAATTGTCATTAATTCTATATAGATCATTGATTTTTTGCACACAACTTATTCATATGCTCAATAACTTGGGGCGTATTGCTTTAAATGTACTCTAAATTGTCGATTAGGGGTATAAAATAGGATTCGGTATTGTATCTTATGACTTACCTTATTATCAATTTTAGGTACTTTTATTTAGACTAAATACCCAAAGGGAAAACAATGAATTACAACGACAAAAAATTCAGACCGATTAGCAATACTGAAAACGGTGAGACGTCTAGTGAAACACTGTTTCATTATAAGCAAGTTGGAAATAT
>JBEBDP010000251.1:0-2560 GCA_041156925.1 Bacteroidota bacterium
ACGATAATGGCGTTAAATTGGTAAACATTACACCAGGTGGTCCGGCATGGAAATCTGGTCAATTGGTTGCCAATGATGTAATTATTAAAGTAGCTCAAGGCGCAGAAGAGCCAGTAGACATCGAAGGCTACGAAACCACTGACGCAGTTAAATTAATTAGAGGTAGCGAGGGTACAGAAGTTAGATTAACTATCAGAAAACCGGATGGTACCATTAAAGTGGTGTCTTTGATCAGAGAAAAAGTGGTATTAGATGAAGGGTATGCAAGAAGTGCAGTGATTACCAAGGGCAATGATAAATTTGGATATATTTTCTTGCCAGACTTTTACGCTGATTTTGAAAGAGAAGATGGACATAGATGTTCTGAAGATGTGGCGAAAGAGATTGTGAAGCTAAAAGCTGAAAATGTAAAAGGTATTACTATTGATGTAAGATTCAATGGCGGTGGTTCTTTATATGAAGTTGTTCAAATGGTAGGTTTGTTTATTGACAAAGGTCCTGTAGTTCAAATTAGAGACAAAGGCGGCAGATCACAGGTTTTATATGATGAAACACCAGGTACTTTATATGATGGACCATTAGTGGTAATGGTGAATGAATTTAGTGCATCAGCAAGTGAGATTTTTGCAGCTGCTATACAAGATTATAAAAGAGGTATTATCGTTGGTAGCAGTTCTTCTTATGGAAAGGGTACTGTTCAAAGAAATGTTTCTTTCGGAAAGCCTTTGGATTCATTGGGTATTCAAACAGAATATGGCGCAGTAAAATTAACTATTCAAAAATTCTACAGAATCAATGGTAGTTCTACACAAAAAAGAGGAGTAGCCCCAGATATTATTCTGCCTGATGAATATGAGTTTTTCAAGTATAGAGAAAAAGATAATCCAAATGCTTTAGCTTGGGATGAAATGGAGAAAGCCAAATACCAGGTTTGGACAAAAAGTCCTTCCATTTACAGCATCGCTACTGCTGAAAATAAAAAAATCAATGCAGATACTGCAATGACAAGGTTCAAAAAAAATGCACAATGGGTAGCTGGTCAAATTGAACGACCATCATATTTAAATATCAACAAGTTCAAAGCATTTAAAAAACAAATACAAGATATAGTACAACAAAACGAAAATATTTTAAAGCTTAAAGAACCTATGCAGGTTGCCCCCCTTAAAGCTGATCACGACAAGTTTTACAACAATCCTGATAAGCCTAAGCAGGATAGATATCAAGCTTGGATCAAGCAGGTTGCTAAAGACATTCAATTATCACAATCAAATGCATTATTGGGAAAATTGAATATTGGAAACAATGTTGTGAAGAAAGGGTAACTTTAAAAAAATAATAATGGCAGAAAAGGAGAATGAAAAGCTTTGGCATGTTATATATACAAAGTCGAAGTGGGAAAAGAAAGTTGATGGGTTATTGCTACAAAAAGGCTTTGAAAGTTGGTGTCCAGTGCAAAAAAAAGAAAGGCAGTGGTCAGATAGAAAAAAAATTATTGAAGAGCCTCTTTTTAGATCTTATGTATTTGTTAAAGCTGCAAAAGAGGAGAGAAATCAAATTTTATCCGTTAATGGAGTGGTAAATTTCTTGTACTTTGAAAAAAAGCCAGCCATTATTCGTGATAAAGAAATTGAAATCATCAAAAAATACTTAGGAGAATCTTATAAAAGTATTCAAGTAGTTGATATGACCAATATTCCACCACAAACCAGGGTTTCCATCAATAATGGTTTATTTATGGGTCAAAAAGGAGAAGTCATTAAATCTGGTAAAAGAAATGTCTTTGTAAGACTTGATAGCATCAATATGATGATGATTGTAGAATTCAAAGTAGAAGAAATCTCCGTTGACTAAGCAATGGTCCAATCCACAATTTTATTGCTCCATTCTGCTCTGTAAGGAGTAGTTATTCGAATGTAATTATCTGTATAGCCTTCCAGCATCGGAGTTTGACTTGGATCTTTTTGCTTGATCGATTCAAATAAAACTTTTCTAGTGGCTCCTATATGTTGTGCTTTAAAATATTGTTCTTTTTGGTAAGATAGGTTGCGCAATATTTTATTTCTTTCTTGTCTTACAGAAACTGGTACCACAGGTTTAATGTCTAATGCTTTAGTGGAGGCTCTTTCAGAATAAGTAAATACATGCAGGTAGGAAATATCTAGTGCATGAATAAAATCCATACTTTCTTTATAGTAAGCTTCAGTCTCTCCTGGAGAACCTACAATGACATCTACCCCAATACAAGCATCCGGTATCAATTGCTTGATTAAGTTAATCTTGTCTTTATATAATTGAGTGTTGTATCTTCTTTGCATCAATTTTAACACTGCATCTGACCCACTCTGTAAAGGAATATGAAAATGAGGCATAAAGCGTTTGCTCTGCGCTACCCATTCAATCATTTCATCTGTCAATAAATTTGGCTCAATAGAAGAGATGCGGTATCTAGGAATAGTTGTTTCAGTATCTAATGCTTTGATTAAATCAAAAAAGTTTTCTTCTCTTTTTTTGCCACCATCAAAACCTTTTCCAAAATCTCCCAGGTTAATTCCAGTTA
>JBEBDP010000252.1:0-6268 GCA_041156925.1 Bacteroidota bacterium
AGGGTAACCCTGAGAAAACTGAAAGAAAATTTTCAAGGTCATTCAAGAAAATAGACGCTATCCTTCTGTTCAAAACAGGATCTTTGCCTGTCATACTGTTCAGTCTTTTGAATTCCATGCTCAAAGAAGTTGACTGCCTGCTAGAAGAGGAAGATTTGGTTTAAATAAGGCATTAAATTAAGTAAAAATACTTAAGGTTATTAAGAATTACTAATTATAGTACCCTTTACTAAGTAGAACAAATTAATATCATATGTTATTCATCAATTCTGCACATGTTCAAGGAGATTTTTAACTTGATCATCTGAGAGTTGCTCAAAATTGTGGTAAAAGGCACTGATGCCTGTAAATTGTTGTGCTACTATACAGCAAATTGTTTCATCAGCAATTTTTTTAATATGTTGGTAGGTGTTAAAAGGGCAGACTGGTGTTGCAACTGTGATTGTTTTTGCTCCATTTTTTCTCAATTCTTCTATTGCTAATTCAATGCAGGTGCCCGTAGCAATACCATCATCTACCAATATAACGTTTTTGTATTTTGTTGTTGGGTAGTCATATTCATGATTAAATTTTTGTTTCATTTCTATTATCCTCTTTCTTTCCTTTTTAATAATTGCTGCAATTTCTGGATGTCCTTCTTTTATAAAAGAGTCATTGTGTACCAGTATATTTTTTTCAGTTATTGCACCAATGGCAAATTCACTGTTGATAGGATGGCCAAGTTTTCTCACAAGAATAAGTTTTAATGGCAAATGCAGCGACTTGGCAACAACAAGAGCAACCGGAATTCCACCTCTTGGGATAGTGATTACACAATCTGCACTAATATTTTTTTCAATTAATAATGTCGATAATTGTTGACCAGCATCTTCTCTGTTTTCAAACCCCATAGTTTTATTTATTGTCTTTCAAATCTTCCACATTTTTCATGAATCTTGATCCTGAACATGATTGGCTTTATTCTGCCTTTGTCTGAAAGTTCATGCCCAATGCCTTCGTCGTGTTCATGTTGGTGAATGCATGATATTGTTTGAAGAGGAGTTACTTTGTTCAAGAGTAGGCTTCTCGCATCCTCGGCTTCATTTTTTTCTAATTCTTCAAATTGTCCATATATAACGGCACTTTGCCAGTTGGAGAGATCATTTGCAATGTCAACTTCAAAGCAAACATTTGGATTTTTTCTCAAGACTTCCATTTTTTTGCCTTCATAGGAATGTCCGTAAATATATTTTCCATCGTATGCAAATGTGATTGGAACGATATAGGGGTATTTGTCCTCGCAACAAGCTAGTCTACCTACAAGCTGACTCGTTAGGATATTGTTTATTTGCTGCTCATTCAGTTCGCCATTCATGGATAATTATTTTACCCAATGTATGCCTGCTTTAAAAATTGAAAGATGATTCATCTCACTGGTTAGCATGAGAGCTGTTTCTATTTTTTCTGCATTTGTCGCTGCAGTAAACAACTTCGTCCCATACTTTCTCCCATTTTTTTCGCCATTGGAATGGTCGGTTGCAAACCGGACAAACTTTTTCAGGGAAATCCCTTCTCTTCTTCATTTTCATCTGCGTTGTTTTGTAAAGTAGAAAGTAAATAGTTTGAATACAATTCTAAATATTCGGTAAGCCGACCATTGCAAAAACATTTCGATTATATTTTGTGAAGCATAAAACTGTTTTGGATTTACACTAACACAATCTTTCTCAATTATTTCATTGAGTTGTGCTTTTACATTTGCAGCAAAGTTATTCTCCTCAACATCAATGTTTAATTCTATACTCGCTAAGGCACTGATATCATTAATATTGTATGATCCAATGGTTACAATTCGGTCATCACTCACTGCTATTTTTCCATGTAAAACATTTGTTTTGTATTCATAAATGGTAATTCCTTGTCTCAATGCCCAAGCATACAAGTAACGTTCTGCATATTTTGCAATACCAATATCAGAGGTGGATGCAAGAATAAGTTTGATGCTTACTCCTCGCTTAATGGCAGCTATCATGCTTGCTCTTATAAAATTACTGGGTATGAAATAGCTTGACATGATGATGATTTCTTGTTGTGCATTTTTCAACATCTCCATGTAGCTGGCTGAGATTTGGTTCATGTTCATTACCCAGTCGTTTCTTCTTATGCGCATTGGGCAATGCAGTGTTGTATTGATTTTTGGAAGAATCAATTTTTTATCGATGTGCACAACCTTTTTATTCCATTTTGAATAGAATAGGTTGCATAGTTTATGAAGCTCATATGCAATATCACCTTCTACAAGTATTGCCCAGTCTAACCAAGCCGGATCTTCTGGCATGTCGTTGTAACGGTTGGAAATATTAATACCACCAACCAATGCATATATTCCATCACATACCAGAATCTTATGATGAAGTCGGCGTCCAAAATAAAAGTTTTCACTTTTAAAGATTGGATTAAAAAATCTCAATTGTATACCTCCATTTCTGAGCTTTTCCTTGAAATCATTAGATAAAGATCGAGAGGCATATCCATCAAGTAATACTTGCACATCTACTTTTCTTTTTCTTGCCTCAATTAATTTCTCGGCAACAGCTTTTCCTGTTTCATCTTCATCAAAAATATAAACCTGCAATTGTATACTAGACTGGGCCTTTTCTATAAGTTGAACAAGTGTTGTGAAATAGGGCTCACCACCTCTGATTAAGGTTGGTTTATTGTGAAAAGAATAGCTGGATTTAACTTTTCGAGCTGAAGACATCCCTGATTTTTATAAACCTAGTTTATTCAATTCGGCCGAAAGATGATTTTGATCAGCCTCCACTATAACGTATGTCTTTCTGCTATTGTTTAATCATCCGGTATTTGTAAACCTGACCGGTGACTGTGGTAAGTATTACCTGATAAACGCCAGATGGCCACCTGGCAGCATCTAGACTAACATTGTTTCCGCCTCTGAATACATTTTTTGATGTCTCCATCATAACTCTGCCATTCATGTCAATCACCATTATCCGAATCCCTTGAGCTTCTTTCACTTGCACGTTAATATTACCACTGTTCTGGAAAGGGTTAGGGAAGGCTTTTAAAATTATGCCTTCGGTATTGTCGGCAGGCCAATCACCACAGGCTCCCTTGTTTTGAAGATTTAAGTCGATCCATTCTGCTCTTTGTTTTATCCATGCTTTCATTGCATCTCTTTCTTCCTCATAAGAACGTATAGGATTTGTACCTCTCCACCATTGGTTGCCAGATAAATTCCATTTTGCAAAATGTCTGGGTCTTGCCTCAGTGGTAACAAGATCGGCAGAATCAATTAGTTTGTTGATATTCTGTTCTGATAAAACAGTTTTTCTTAAGTCGAGCCACCTGCATCTTAATGATGAAACAAATGCAGTATCCAGCATAAGTCTATCCCACCAAAAAGGAATGAGACCTGCGCCATCACTTGGACAAACAGCATTGAATTTATAGGCCCAACCTGAAATCAGACTGCCATCACAATAGTCGGCATTCTTGAAACCTAAATCGAAGTCCCAAGCTGGTCCGGCTTTGATTCTTCCATCATACAGGTTTTTGTTCTTGTGAAAATAGGTGCTCAAGCGATAACCGTCTACGTTTCTACTGATCTCGTTAATGATCAAGAAGTCGATAAAACTGCTTAAGTCGGCATGCTTTCTTACACCCAAAGATGGATCCTGGAAATTTGGTCCGGCCAAGGCATTTTCGAAATCATCAACTGTTTGTTTGATGAAATTCTTTTGCTGTTGTGTTATGTCGGCTACTTTGGGGTATACATAAGAGAACTGACGTGGTGCAAGATTAGTGGCCCCCGGTGTAGGGTAGCTGGAAAACCAACCGTTGGCTCCTTTATCGAGACTGAAAATATATCCGCCGGTTAATTCAACACCGCTGTTGTCGGTTGGCAACAGTTTACTGATATTGACCCTGCTTGAATCACGTTTGATTTTTTCGGCCAGCAGGTAAATACCTTGGTATTCATTGTTCAAAATAAGTTCAACATATCTTACCCTTGAAGCCCATCTTCCCATTTCTCTTGTGAGTGTATAAGCGAGATAGTTTCTCATCATGGTTTTATCCATGTATGGCGCATACAATACCCAATCGCTTTCGGGAGGCATACCTAATAATGGTGTAGGCAATTCCAGGCCAGCTGCATCCCTAAGCTCAATATCATAAGATCTCAATGGTTGCCCCTGTGAAGATTGACCTCTAAGTTCAATTCCAATTTTACCATTGAATTCATTGGATGCATCAGTACTCTTATTTCGCTTTCCAATACCATTGTAAATGATGCCTAAGTCTGCCGTTATTTTAGGATCGTTTAGTATAGCTCCTCCCTTTGTATCAATCTTGACTAAAGGTAAATCTGTGTCAATAATGGTATTGTTCTGAGCATTTAAAGCAGAAAATGAAGCAAGCAACAAAAGGATAAGGGCAAATGATTTTTTCATACCAACAACACCGTCTTTAAAAATAGGTATTCGCGGTGAGAATAACATGATTTAGGGTGATTTTTCCCCATATAGAAAATAGGTCATTTGCTTTCGTATTTTTGGCATCCTTTATTATTGTATATAATATGGCTAAAAGTGTTCAAGATACACCACTCATGCAGCAGCACAGGGCTATTAAGCAAAAATACCCTGATGCCATACTTTTGTTCAGGGTGGGAGATTTCTATGAGACTTTTGGCGAAGATGCAGTCCGTGCATCAACTGTATTGGGAATAACCCTAACGAAAAGAAATAATGGGGCAGCTTCCTCTCTTGAATTAGCAGGCTTTCCTCACCATGCGCTAGACACTTATTTGCATAAATTGGTTAAGGCAGGTTATAGGGTGGCTATTTGCGACCAGTTAGAGGATCCAAAACAAGCCAAGGGAATTGTGAAAAGGGGTGTTACAGAAATGGTTACACCCGGACTCGCTACGCATGACAAACTGCTTGAGCATACGAGTAATAATTTTCTTGCAGGAATTCAGCTAGGGGAGAATAAACATGGAATTTCATTTCTAGATATATCTACAGGAGAATTTTTCGTTGCTGAAGGTGACTTCGATTATATCGACAAACTGCTGCAAACTTTTCAACCTGCAGAGGTCATCTTTCAAAAAGGGAAGCAAGCTTTATTTACTGAAAGATTTGGCAAGAAATTTTATTTCTATTGTCTTGATGCATGGATTTTTGATTTCCGCTATGCAGAAGAAGGATTACTCAGGCACTTTGGCACCCATTCACTTAAAGGATTTGGAGTGGATGACATGCAAGAAGGCATTGTAGCAGCTGGTGCAATTTTACATTATTTGCAAGATACAGCCCATCCCAATAGCCATCATATAGCCAGTATTCATCGTATAAATAGGGAGGAATATTTATGGATGGATCAGTTTACCATTCGCAATCTTGAATTGGTTAGCGGTCCGAATAATCAAGCGGCATCATTATTGAAAACCTTGGATGCAACAGTTTCTCCAATGGGAGCAAGGATGCTTAAAAGATGGATCTTGATGCCGTTGGTGGATTTGACAAAAATCAATGAACGTCTTGATCTTACTGAACAAATTATTGCCAATGAAGAGTGGAGATTGACCATATCTCAGTTTATAAAATCCTGTGGTGATATTGAAAGATTAGTGAGTAAACTTCCTTCAAAAAAATTAGGTCCGCGTGAAATGTTGCAATTGGCGAGAGGTCTAGAACAAGTTGGTGCAATAAAATCTGCATCATCTTCTATTGAAGATGCATACTTGGCAAGGTTAGCGGATAACCTCAACACCTGTGCTTTTATCCAAGAAAAAATCACAAGACAAATAGCTGATGATGCACCTGCGCAAACTTCAAAAGGTGGATATATTGCCAAAGGAGTTCATCAGGATCTAGATCATTACAGGGAATTAGCAACTGGTGGTAAAAATATTTTACTCGAGATACAACAGCGGGAAATAGTCAACACTGGTATTTCTTCTCTCAAGATTGGTTTTAACAATGTGTTTGGATATTATCTGGAAGTAAGTAATACACATAAACAAAAGGTTCCAGCTGATTGGATCAGAAAACAAACCCTTACCAATGGAGAGCGGTATATTACTCCGGAATTAAAGGAATACGAAGAGAAGATAATGGGCGCAGAAGATAAGATAGCGCAACTGGAGTCAATGATCTATGATCAGTTATTGAATGAGTTGCAAGAGTATATCTTGCCTATGCAAAAAAATGCTCAGGTTCTAGCTATTCTCGACTGCCTCTGTTCTTTTGCTGCTAATGCA
>JBEBDP010000253.1:0-4358 GCA_041156925.1 Bacteroidota bacterium
AGCGTAAGCGCAGAAAGATTGAGCCAAGCTATTCACATCGCTGAGCATGTGAAAAAATTGGGTGCATCTGCTGTCGCACATGGAAGTACAGGCGCTGGCAACGACCAAGTAAGATTTGATATGGTATTTCACATCATGATTCCTGGTGTTGAAATCATTACTCCTATACGCGACCTAAAACTAAGCAGAGAACAAGAAATCGAATACCTACAAAGCAAAGGAGTACACATGAATGCTGAAAAAGCGATGTACTCTATTAACAAGGGACTTTGGGGCACAAGTGTAGGCGGAAAAGAAACACTCTCTTCCAAGGGTATGTTACCAGAAGAGGCATGGCCAACACAAGTGAGCAAACATGAACCACAAGAAGTAGTTCTAGGATTTGAAAAAGGGGAATTGAAATCCATCAACAACCAAAACTTCGAACACCCTTCAGCTGCCATTCAATTTTTACAATCCATCGCTGGCGCTTATGGTATTGGCAGAGATATACATGTTGGCGATACCATTATCGGCATCAAAGGAAGAGTAGGATTTGAAGCAGCAGCACCAATGGTTATTCTAAAGTCACATCATGCACTTGAAAAACATGTGCTAACCAAATGGCAATTGCAATGGAAAGACACATTGGCGCAATTCTATGGAAATTGGTTGCATGAGGGACAAATACTGGATCCTGTAATGCGCAACATCGAAAGTTTTCTGGAAAGCACACAAGAAAATGTTTCAGGTAAAGTTTTTGTCCAACTGATGCCCTATCGTTTTCAAATCATTGGTATCGAATCTAACTATGATTTGATGAATAGCAAATTTGGAAAATATGGCGAAATGAACAGTGGCTTCACTGGAGAAGATGTGAGAGGCTTTAGCAAGATTTTTGGCAACCAGACCATCATCTGGAATGCCGTTAATCAGGAAAACAAAAAATAAATAACTATGGATCAGGTAATCAAAGTTGGCATCATGGGAGGAGCGGGTTACACCGGTGGTGAACTCATCAGATTACTTATACATCATCCTCAGGTATCCATCAACTTTGTACACAGCAAAAGCAATGCTGGTAAACCTGTTTATACTGTTCATCAAGATTTGATTGGTTCAACCACACTGGTATTTGCAGATCAAATGAACGATAATATTGATGTTCTTTTCCTTTGCTTTGGTCATGGCGAATCGAAAAAATTTCTCACTGAAACAACAATTCCTGACCATGTTAAAATAATTGACTTGGCAAATGATTTCAGGTTAACTAACGATGCTACCATTGGGTCAAGAACATTTACTTATGGTTTACCTGAACTTAACCTACCAAGTATTCAAAAAGCAAATAACATCGCTAACCCAGGATGTTTTGCAACAGCCATTCAACTTGGTTTGCTTCCGTTGGCTGCAAAGGGACTTGTCACAGACGTTTACACCACAGGCATCACTGGCTCAACAGGAGCAGGACAATCACTTGCTACAACCAGTCACTTTAGCTGGAGAGCTAACAATATTCAAGCCTACAAAACTTTGAGCCATCAACATCTCAAAGAAATACACCAATCACTTGAACAAGCTCAAAAAAACAATAAAGCAGCTATTTCGTTTGTCCCCTGGAGAGGTGACTTCACAAGAGGCATTTTTGTGAGCTCTACTATCACTTCAGAACAACCGCTAGAAGAACTTTATCATTTGTATGAAACATTCTATGTAGATGCACCCTTTACAATTGTTTCTCGCGAACAAATTTCACTTAAGCAAGTAATCAATACCAACAAATGTTTGATTCACTTAGAAAAAGAAAACAACAAACTGGTGGTTCATAGTGCAATTGATAATTTACTCAAAGGTGCAAGCGGACAAGCAATAGAGAACATGAATATCATGTTCAATATTGAGAGAACAACCGGACTACTACTTAAACCATCTGCTTTCTAAATTTCTACCCATGGAACTGTTTAATGTTTACCCCATCAATGACATCAACATCACACATGCACTGGGCTCCAGGGTTTGGGATGATGCTGAAACAGAATACCTAGACATGTATGGAGGTCATGCTGTAATCAGTATTGGCCATCAACATCCTCATTGGGTAAACCGCATCAAACAACAATTGGATAAAATTTCATTTTATTCGAATTCCATTAAAATTCCTTTACAACAAGAACTAGCAGATAAATTAGGCAAGCTGTCTGGTAAAGAAGACTATGCTCTTTTTCTATGCAACTCAGGTGCAGAAGCCAATGAGAATGCGCTCAAGCTTGCCTCCTTTCATACAGGTAGAAAAAAAATAATTGCTTTCAAAAAAGCATTTCACGGCAGAACCTCTCTGGCTGTCGCAGCAACAGATAATCCTTCCATCATTGCACCGGTCAACGAGACCAACAACATTATCTTTTTACCTTTCAATGATGAAGAAGCACTCAAAACATGTTTTGCTCAACATGGAAATGAAATAGCGGCCGTCATCATTGAAGGAATACAAGGCGTTGGTGGTATTAATATTGCAACCAGCTCTTTCTTACAAAACATCAGAACGCTATGTGATCAACATGGAGCCATTTACATCGCCGATAGCGTTCAATGTGGTTATGGAAGATCAGGTTATTTCTTTAGTCACGATCATGCAGGAGTAGCTGCAGATATTTATACCATGGCAAAAGGAATGGGAAATGGATTCCCCATTGGAGGCATCATCATTTCACCAAAGATTCCAGCTAAACACTTTATGTTAGGAACCACCTTTGGCGGCAACCATCTTGCTTGTGCTGCTGCTATCGCTGTATTGGAAGTAATGGAAAATGAAAATCTGATGGACAATGCTAAACAGATTGGAAATCATTTGATAGAAGAACTCAAACAAATTCCTGAAATAAGCAATGTTAGGGGAATGGGACTGATGATTGGTTTTGATGTTCCCGAAGAACTGAAACTATTGAAAAGTGAATTATTGCACCAATGCAAAATATTTACAGGCGAAGCAAAGCCTAACGTCATAAGATTACTGCCCTCTTTAGCACTGACCATGGAAGATGCAGAAATTTTTCTGGCTTCTCTAAAAAAAGCAATTTCCCATCTTCAATCTTAAGCCATGAAACAATTTATTTCTGCTCATGATGTTGCCAATATACCCGCACTGATCAATACAGCGCTTGCGTACAAGGCCAATCCTAGAAAAGATGAACAATTGGGAAAGCACAAACGCATTGGTTGCCTTTTCTTGAATCCAAGTATGCGGACAAGACTGAGCACTCAGGTTGCCGCACAACAATTGGGCATGGAAGCTATTATTTTCAATGTGGGCAGTGAAGGTTGGGCACTTGAGTTTGAAGATGGCGCTATCATGAATGGCACTACTGTTGAACATGTAAAAGACGCAGCACCCATCATGGGTCAATACTTTGATGTATTGGCTATTCGAACATTTCCATCTCTTAAAAACAGAGAAGCAGATTACAGTGAATTCATCATTCAACAATTTATCAAATACGCAGGCATACCAGTGTTAAGTCTGGAAAGCGCAACCTTGCATCCTTTGCAAAGCCTGACCGACCTGATCACCATCCAAGAAAGGATGAGCTTAGATTTCAAAGAAAAAAGAAGACCTAGAATTGTTCTCACTTGGGCACCACATGTTAAGCCACTTCCACAATGTGTTGCCAATAGCTTTGCACAATGGGTAAATGCTTGGGGTGAAGCTGATTTTATAGTTACACATCCAAAAGGATATGAACTCAACGAATCGTATACCAAGGGTGCCTCCATTGTGTACAACCAGGATGAAGCATTAGAGGGAGCAGACTTCATTTATGTGAAGAATTGGAGTGCCTATGAGCCTTATGGTACTATGCCGGCATATGAAGGCGACTGGATGCTTAATCTTAAAAAGTTAAGTGTGACCAACAATGCTAAAGTGATGCATTGTTTACCTGTAAGACGAAACGTTGAACTGTCAGACGAGATATTGGATAGTGCGCATAGTATTGTTACACAACAAGCCGCAAATAGAGTATGGGCTGCACAAGCTGTACTCGCAAACATGATTGGAAAATGAAGCAGTCGCTTACCATCATAAAAGTCGGGGGCAACATCATTGACAATGATGTTAAACTAAAGCAATTGTTAACTGCATTTGCTAAAATCAAGGGTTCAAAAATTCTAGTTCATGGCGGTGGCAAACTGGCTACACAAATGGCCAACGACATGAACATCCCTCAACAAATGATTGATGGAAGAAGAATTACAGATGAACCTACACTGAAAATAGTAACCATGGTCTATGCAGGATGGATCAATAAAAATATTGTCGCCACCCTCAATGCACTCAACAACTCAGCTATTGGGATAACTGGCGCAGATGGTTCTAGCATATT
>JBEBDP010000254.1:0-4476 GCA_041156925.1 Bacteroidota bacterium
ATGAGCCATGAAATCAGAACACCAATGAATGCTGTTATTGGTTTGGCTGAACAATTGTCATTGACCGAATTAAATGAGCAACAACAGTATTTTGTCAAAAATATTTCAGATTCTGCTAATGGTTTGCTGGGTATCATCAATGATATTCTAGATATGGCAAAAATTGAAGCAGGGAAAATGAATATTGAACGAGGTGTAATCTCCTTAGCTGAGATTAGCAAAAGCGTTGAAAATATTCTTAAACCCAAAGCGGAGGAAAAGGGGCTTTCATTATATACACATATTGACTCAAATATTGCAGATTCCTTGATAGGTGATGCTGTACGTATCCGACAAATATTGATGAATATTTTGGGTAATGCAATCAAGTTTACAGCAGTTGGTAGCATTGAATCAAAAATTGAATTATTCAAAAGTGATGAGCATGAACAACTAGTTCAATTTATTTGTGAAGATTCAGGTATTGGTATTTCTGAGGATTCTTTAAAGAAAATATTTGATGAGTTTTATCAGGAAAATTCAAGCAATACAAACGGTATAACAGGATCAGGACTGGGACTTTCCATCACACATCAGTTGGTGAATATGATGGGGGGTAGGATTTGGATTGAAAGTAAAAAAGGTATCGGGACAAAAGTGTTTATTCAAATTCCATTTGAAAAAGCTGCAGATACTGATCTTGAAGTCGCTCACGCGGATGATGATCTCAAATCATTTATTGCGGGGAAAAAGATTTTGATTGTTGAAGACAATAAAGTCAATCGAGTTATATTTTCATTGATGCTGAATAATCTTCAGGTATTGGTGGATGAGGCAGAAAATGGACTAGATGCACTAGAGTTAATTGATAAAAATAAATATGATTTGGTCTTGATGGATATTCAAATGCCAGTTATGGATGGCCCATCAACTCTTGCCAATATTAGGAAAAAATATGGGGATGAACTGCCAGTAATTGCTTTGACTGCCGCTGCATTCAAATCTGAAGTTATTCATATGTTGAATCTTGGATTTGCTGATTGTATAACAAAGCCAATTGATCAGAAAGGACTTCAGCAAAGGTTGGGTAATTTCTTTAAGTCGGGTTCGAGTAAAGCCAAGCATTATCGAGAAATCAATCGCACCATATTGTCGAAGATCACTGAAATGTCTGGTAATGATACTGTTCAACTCAAAAAGATGCTCAAGTACTTACTAGAAGAGGTAGATATTGCATTAGTTGAGTGGGATAAATGTTTGCTAGATAACAATTGGACACATGCCAAACGAATATTGCATCGAGAAAAAACAATGATCAAGTCAATTGGCGTTGATGTACTTGACGGATTGATTTTAGAAATTGAAGATCAATCAATCGAAAAGTCGAATAGCGAAATGGCTTTGATGTTTTCTCAAATCATTCAACTCTTCAGAAACATAAAAGAGAGGTTCCAAGAAATAGTCTAGTCTACCAATTCAAAACAAGCTTATTGTTTCTTCTTTCCCCATCTGCCATTCTTTGTAATGGATCTATCTCTATTTTTTTCAAGTCAAGTAGTTTCCTGTCTATGGTAATTACATAGTTAGGATGAGTCCATTTCCAAGGTTCACCGACCGTTCTTTTGATTTCTGGTTCTTCATTGGCTTTTTCACCAAACATTAAATACTGTGGAATATAGGCTTTTTCTCTACTGCCATCTTTGAAGGTCAAATCGATGTCAATAGGCATTGGCATTGTTCCAAAATTTTCAAGTCTGATTTTGGTTTTACCACCTTCTTCCCAAAGACTATCAATACCATAATCTATTGTCTTGCTGGTATTGACAAAAAAATCTTTGTACCAATCAAGCTGGATGCCACTTGTCTTTTCTGCTATTTTCATGAAATCATTAACCGTTGGGTGTTTAAATTTCCAAGTTCTAAAATAATTCAGCAGAATAGAATCTCTTACACTTGCTCCAACAATATAACCAAGCTGTTCCATAAATACTTCTCCTTTTGAATAGGCATTTATGCTGTAAGCAGTATTGGTGCTATAATGATCTGAATGGGTTGTGAGTGGTTCATTGAAATCACTCTTCGATAAGAAGATGTATGAATTGTATGCATCCAAATGGGGGAACGAATCTCTGTTGCCATTAAGGTAATTGTTGACATTCGATTCTGCAAAGCTAGTGAAGCCTTCATCCATCCAAGGATACAACGACTCATTAGTGCCTAACATCATTTGGTACCAGCTGTGCATCCATTCATGAATCACAACACCTGTACCAGCATCTTTAAGTAAGGTTGCCATTGGGTATTCCATGCCACCATCACCACCTTGAATAAAGGAATATTGTTTGTAGGGGTATTCACCATAGTGTTTATCTATATACGGCAAAGCCTTTGAAGCAAGTACCAAAACACTATCCCATTCTGTTTTGTTTTTTGAAATAAATCCATTCAAGCTTATAGACTGTTTCATCCTAGCAGGCATAGATTCATATTGTTTTGTAAGTGCTGCTGTGTCTATTTTGTAAAATGAATGAAGCACTAAACCATTTCTTACAGTTTTGGTATTGTGGATATAGTTCGGATCGGCAGCCCAAACAAAATCATGAACATTCGGAGCTTTAAATTTCCAGGTTAGAGTAGGGCCAGTAGCTTTTTTATGAGGAAGTGTGCTATGTTTCTCATAACCATGTCCAATTTCATGGCCATTTTGTAAATATCCTGTACCTCCTACAACATAGTTTCTATCTATTGTGATGTTCACATCAAAGTCGCCCCACACCCCATAAAATTCACGTGCAATATAAGGCGTTGGATGCCATCCATCTTGATCATATTCACTGAGCTTAGGATACCATTGTGACATGCTAAATCTTACTCCTTCAGCATTATCACGTCCACTTCTTCTGATTTGAACTGGTACCTGCGCTTTGAAATCAACTTCAATTGTTGATTTGGATTTTGGTGCAATAGGCTTAGCGAGTTCAACTTTTAAAATGGTTTCGTAGAGTTTGGTGTTTTGTGTGATACCATTGACTTTTACTGTTTGCACATCATGGTAGCCAATTTCATTTGGTTTCAACTTGCTGATTCTATCACGCACGCGTTGATCCCAATCACCACGACCACGAATCAAGCGTTTGCCAATTTCCTGACTTCTTACATCCATCATGCTTCCAGGTTGAAAGGCGTTCCAAGGGAGATGGAAATAGAGGACTTTTAGGGTATCCGGACTATTGTTCCAGTAGTCGATATGTTGTTTACCTGTAAATTGATTATTGGCTGCATCAACTTGGATATCCATCTTGTAATGAACTCTTTGTTGCCAACGATCTTGGTGATGCTGCGCAATTAAACTCGAACATGTAAATATTAGCACTGAAGCAAAAAGAAACTTTTTCATATTCTACTAATCAAATTTATAGACCCTAATTATTTTTGAATTTCATAAACTCTCACATAATCAACCTCCATTCTCCTTGGCCAAATATCAGTGGCTACACCTTTAGCGCCACCCCAATTACCGCCAACAGCTAGGTTCAAAAGCAAATACATTTTATTGCCAAATGGCCATGAGTCATTTCCTGTGTGTTCATTTTTATACTTGAAATAATAAATGTCGTCTACGCCTATATACATAGTTTCTTGATCCCATTTCAATTGATACCTGTGAAATTGTTCAGATACATCTGGAATTGTCACTTGATTTGCTTTCTGCGTTCCAATGATATGGTTGTACTTTTTGGTGTGGATGGTTCCATGTACAAAATTCTGATCGTACCCAACATGTTCCATAATGTCTATTTCACCATCATCCGGCCAATTCAACGGTGATTTGTCGGCCAGCATCCAAATGGCAGGCCAAGTGCCTAAACCAGAAGGAAGTTTAGCCCTTACTTCAATTTTACCTTCGTTCCAAGAAGCCCTGCCCCTGGTAACCAATCTTGCAGATGTATATCCTTTGTCTTCAAAATTTTCTTTAACAGCCTCAATGATCAATTTGCCATTCTCTATTCTTGCATTTTTTGCTCTTTTTGAAGTGTAATACTGAAGCTCATTATTGCCCCAGCCATGTCCGCCTATGTCATATCCCCATTTGTTGGAATCAGGTAGTCCGTTTTTATCGAACTCATCATTCCAAATCATTTTCCATTTGGGTTCCTGGGCATTTGCCATATTGCTAAATACTGCCACAAGTAAAAAACTGAGTAAAAGCTTACTAGAGTTCATCATATATAATGTATAATTCACCTAAATTAAGCCCAATTTCATAAAAACTAGAAGATTTTTGGTCGTTATCCTTCTTGGCCATAATTTTGCAGCATGATTCAAATCAACCACATCCACCATCATCATAACTTACCCAATGGGTGAGCCTGGAAAGGGTGTGTAAACATACTAGGGCTTACCAATGGTAAGCCTTTTTTATTTTAACCAGTTTATCAAGCATATGAGTAATAAAACAATTTTGAGAATAGCGATACAGAAATCAGGACGTCTTTA
>JBEBDP010000255.1:0-4520 GCA_041156925.1 Bacteroidota bacterium
AAGGATCCCGGTTAACCACCGGGATTTTTTTTTAAATGGAGGTTATGAGTAAAATGCAAGGGAGAAAGGAAGAAGCCTGCCTGCCGGTAGGCAGGGGAACAGGTAAGAGAGACAGTATTCAACCGTCAACCGTCAACCGTCAACCGTCTTTGCCTGTGGCTATTCAGGGTTATGAGGGCAGCTTTCACCAGGTGGCTGCCAGGAGTTTTTATGGTAAAGATGTTCAAATTCTTCCCTGTGCCACATTTACGGATGTAATCAAAGAGGCTTCCAATAAAAAATCTACTATGGGAGGGATCATGGCCATTGAAAACTCAATTGCCGGAAGTATCCTGCCTAACTACAACTTGTTGCAAAAATCAAATCTTTATGTTGCGGGCGAAGTCTACCTGCAAATTGATCAGCACCTCATGGTAAACCCAGGAGTAAAATTGGCAGATATTAAAGAAGTTCATTCGCACCCCATGGCTTTGCTTCAATGCACTGGTTATTTAAACCCAAAAGGTTGGAGATTGGTTGAAACAGAGGATACAGCGCTAAGTGCTAAAAATGTTCACCAAAGAAAAAGCAAACACATAGCTGCTATCGCCGGAAGTTTGGCCGCTGAGTTGTTCGGATTAAAAATTATTGCACCGAATATTCATGATGTAAAAAACAACTATACCCGTTTCTTGGTCCTACAGCAAAAAGCATCAGTTGTGGAGGATGCCAATAAAGCATCAATCAATTTTCACACCGATCATGCAAAAGGAAGATTGGCAGAGGTGTTATCGGTCATCGCAAACGAAGGAATCAACTTGAGTAAGCTACAGTCATTCCCATTAGCTGGTAGTCAGTTTAAATATGGGTTTCATGCCGACTTAGAATTTGATCAACTTGAACAATACAACAAGGTGATGGATGAATTGAAGAAAAGAACACAGTCCCTGCGTGTATTGGGAGTTTATAAAAAAGGAAAATTTAATAAATAGGAAAATGGTAAAAGTTTCATCACGGTTGGATGGTATAGGCGAATACTATTTCTCTATGAAGTTGAGGGAAATAGACGAGATGAATAAAGCTGGAAAGCAAGTCATCAACTTGGGTATTGGTAGTCCGGATCTTCCACCGCATCCTGCAGTGATTGCTGCATTACATGAGGAAGCTGCAAAAGATAATTCACATGCTTATCAATCTTACAAAGGCTCTCCTGTTTTGAGAAATGCCATAGCAGATTGGTATAAAAAGTGGTACCAGGTTGATGTACAGCCTAATTCTGAAGTGCTTCCATTAATTGGAAGCAAAGAGGGGATTATGCACATCTGCATGACCTTCCTCGAAAAGGGTGATGCTGCTTTGGTTCCTAATCCTGGTTATCCAACCTATACCAGTGCTGTAAAATTATCAGGCGGTGAAACACTTTCTTATGTATTAGAAGAAAAAAATAATTGGCATCCTGATTTGAAGGAATGGAAAAAAATGATTGATGCGCATCATGAAAAACAGCAGGGTAGGGTAAAGTTGTTGTTCCTGAATTATCCGCATATGCCAACTGGACAATTACCGGATGCTTCTTTGTTGAAAGAGATAGTTGCATTTGCCAAGCAAGAAGAATTGATCATCGTTCATGATAATCCTTATAGTTTTATTTTAAATGATCAACCTTCAAGTTTGTTGTCGTTTGATGCTGAAAAAGAAGTAGTGATTGAACTCAACTCTTTGAGTAAATCTCACAATATGGCAGGATGGCGTGTGGGTATGATTGTAGCTTCTGCAGAACACATCGATGCAATACTAAGGTTCAAAAGCAACATGGATTCAGGGATGTTTCTTCCTGTGCAAATGGCTGCAGCAAAGGCTTTGTCGTTGGATCACCAATGGCACCAAGAAGTTAATGCAATTTATAAGGAAAGAAAAGAGTTGGCTTGTCGTTTATTGGATTTACTCCATTGCGTCTATTCGAAAGAGCAAGTGGGCATGTTTGTGTGGGCAAAAATTCCAAGTGAATTTGAAACTGGATTTGCTTTGAGTGATGAAGTTTTGCATAAAGCAAATGTGTTTATCACTCCTGGTGGAATCTTTGGTAATGCTGGTGATGGTTTCGTGCGTATCAGTTTGTGTAGCAAAAAAGAAGTTTTATCTCAGGCAATTGAAAGAGTTGAAAAGATGTTAGGCAAGGCCTAAACCAAATTATAGTGTAGCAATGAAAAAGAATTTTGCAATCATAGGAGTAGGTTTGATCGGTGGATCATTTGCATTGAAATGCAAGAACAATGGTCTAGCTGCTAAAATTATAGGGGTTGATAACAATCCTAAACATGCTGCAGATGCATTATCATTGGGTTTGGTGGATGAAATGCTTGATTTGGAATCTGCTGTTAGAAGTGCTGATGTAGTTGTTCTTTCTATTCCAGTTAATGCTCTTTCTGAATTATTACCTAAAATTCTCGACTTGGTTGATCAACAAGTAGTGATTGATATGGGGTCTACTAAAAGTCATATCAGTGCTGTAGTTGAAAATCATCCCAAACGAGGTCGATTTGTTGCCTCACATCCAATGTGGGGAACAGAATATTCTGGTCCCGCTGCAGCCGTAAGCAATGCTTTTGAAAACAAAGCAGTCATACTTTGTGATCTTTCTAAATCGGATGAAGATGCTGTTGCAACTGCGAAAACAATATTTACAGCACTTCCCATGCGCATCATTGAAATGAATGCTGATGATCATGATCTGCATGCGGCTTATGTTAGTCACATTTCTCACATTACATCCTTCGCGCTTGCAAACACCGTATTGGAAAAAGAGAAAGAAGATGATGCTATTTTCGAAATGGCCAGTGCCGGTTTTGAAAGTACAGTCCGCTTGGCAAAAAGTAATCCAGCAATGTGGACGCCTATACTGATGCACAATCGTGAAAACGTACTGGATGTATTGAATGAGCACATTGCTCAACTTAGAAAATTCAAAGCATGCCTCGAAAAGGAAAACTGGGAGTATCTAAATGAATTAATGTCTAACGCTAATCAAATCAAAAGAATCATACAATAATTTAACCCTTATCTAAATCATTAATTTTGTAAAATGGAACAAGTAATGGAATCACAACAGACAGCAGCACAGACAGCTTGGAAAAAGCGTCCTCTAATCATATCCGGACCATGCAGTGCCGAAACAGAAGAGCAAGTTATTGAGACTGCTCAACGTTTAGCCAAGACTGGAATGGTAAATATGCTCAGGGCCGGTATTTGGAAACCAAGGACCAAACCAGGTATGTTTGAAGGAATTGGAACCAAAGGTTTACCATGGTTGCAGCAAGCTAAAAAACTGACTGGATTACCTACAACAGTTGAAGTAGCCACCGGTAAACAAGTAGAAGATGCCTTAACCTTTGATGTAGATGTATTATGGGTAGGTGCCAGAACAACTGTGAATCCGTTTAGTGTGCAAGAGGTAGCTGATGCTTTGCGTGGTGTAAAAGTTCCAGTGTTGATCAAAAACCCTATCAATCCTGATTTGGAACTATGGCAGGGTGCTGTAGAGCGTATATCCAGAGCGGGTATCAGTGATATCGGTTTGATCCACCGTGGTTTCTCTTCTTATGGTAACACAGAATTTAGAAATGCTCCAATGTGGCATCTTGCTTTAGAAATGAAGCGCAGAATGCCGGATATGTTGATTGTAAATGACCCTTCACATATTTGTGGTAGAAGAGATATACTCCAATCGACTGCTCAAAAGGCAATTGATCTTGATTTTGATGGTTTGATGATTGAAAGCCATATTGATCCCGACAATGCTTGGAGTGATGCTAAGCAACAAATCACACCTGAACGTCTTGCTGAAATGCTTGAAGCAATTAGCTGGAGAAATGAAAGTGTTCCTTCTCCTTCTTTCCATGCAGCATTGGATAAATTGCGTGAACAAATTAATCATATCGATGATGAATTGATGCAATTGATTTCACAACGGATGTCGATTGCTGAGAAAATTGGTGAGTACAAGAAAAATAATAATGTAACAATCTTCCAACAAGGAAGGTGGAATGAAGTTTTGCAAAAAGCATTAGGTAAAGCTTCAAAAGTAGGACTGAGTGAGGAATTTATTACCCGTTACATGGATGCTATTCACATGGAAAGTATCAACAGGCAGAACAAAATCATGAACAACGAATAAAGGATGCATAAAAAAACATACACCTATAGTTCAGGCAAAGTAGAAGTTTACTTTGATGCAGCTTTTGGTCAGTTGAACAAGGTAGTGGATAGAAAAAAAGCCATTATCGTTACTGATGAACATGTATTTAAGGCGCATCATGCCAAGTTCAAAAATTGGAATGTTATTACACTAAAACCTGGTGAGGCATATAAGATTCAACCAACGGCTGATGCAATTGTAGAACAACTTATCGCTTTTCAAGCGGATCGTTCTTCTATTTTGGTAGGTGTTGGCGGTGGTGTGATCACTGATCTCACTGGCTATGTAGCATCCATCTATATGCGTGGCATACAGTTTGGTTTTGTGCCGACGAGTCTGTTGGCTA
>JBEBDP010000256.1:0-2951 GCA_041156925.1 Bacteroidota bacterium
GATGGAAAGCTTTTATTGGCCGATATAGGCCATTTTGAAAGTGAACAATACACTTCCGACCTCTTAGAAAGGGCAATAAAAGAAAAATTCCCTACCTTTGCCGTCCTAAAAACAGGTAGAAATACCAATCCCGTCAATTATTTTTTATAACTCATTATGGCTACTGCAAAAGAATATTCAGTCGAGGAAAAATTGGCCGCATTGCTCAATCTTCAAAAAGTGGAAAGCAAATTGGATGCTATCGCAATTTTAAAAGGTGAGCTACCAATTGAAGTCCGTGATTTGGAAGACGAAATACAAGGTCTCCATTCAAGAGAAACAAGAATTGAAGAAGAGATCAATGGTATCAATGAATTCATTGAGCAAAAAAAGCAGACCATTACACAATCACAAGAGCTAATCAAGAAATATGAAAAGCAAAGTGATAATGTAAAAAACAACAGAGAGTACGAAGCAATCAACAAGGAACTTGAAATGCAAACCCTTGAAGTGAAGCTTGCTGAAAGACATATCAAGGATGCTAACGAAGAAATTTCAGATAAGGCTAGGGCATTGGATATAGTAAAGAAAAACATTGCCAATAAAGAAGCTAACTTGAAAGTAAAAAAATCAGAGTTAGATAAAATCATTGCTGAAACTGAAAAAGAAGAAAAAGAATTCTCTGCACTTTCTGATAAAGCTCGTGCATCAGTAGATCCTCGTTTACTTTCTTCATTTGACAGAATCAGAAAGAATTTCCGCAACGGTTTAGCAGTAGTTCCTGTAGTTCGTGATGCTTGTGGAGGATGTTTCAATGCAATTCCACCTCAGCGCCAAAGTGAAATTCGTCAACACAAAAAAATCATCGTTTGTGAAAACTGCGGTAGAGTTTTAGTGGACGAAGACATGAATACTGAAAAATAATTTTCAAATTATTTCATACAAAAAGCGATTCAGGAAACTGAGTCGCTTTTCTTTTTAATAGATAACCCTCTGAGTTGTTCAAATGCTGTAATACACTCATTTTCTATTTGTCGGGGTACTCCAACTTCATAACTACAAAACAACTGTAACTCCTGCTTTAATAAAAAGCACCCATATTTTTTTACCAGACGCATAACCTCATTGGAGATGGTGTAATCAAATTGCAATTCGAACAAAGTCAAGATTGGCTTCTTTACAATTGGCGTTAACTGTAAAGCCATAGAAGCGGCCGTTTTATAAGCATTGATCAAGCCAGGCACCCCCAATAATGTACCACCAAAATACCTCACAACTACTATAAGCACATTGGTTAGCCCTTTACTGTCTATTTGACCTAGGATAGGTCTCCCTGCTGTTCCTGATGGTTCTCCTGCATCTGTTACGCGGTAGGTAAGACCATCCATACCTAATCGGTATGCAAAACAATGATGGGAAGCTTTGGGATGCATTTTTTTCACCTCATTGAGCGCAATCTTGAAATCATCAACAGCGCTAATTGGAAATGCTACACCAATAAACTTACTTCCCCTGTCTGTAAACTCGGCAACAACTTGTTTTTCTATGGTCTGATAAAAATGCGGCGCTTCCATGTATGCTTCCTCTTGATACAAAGTTAATTGATTTACTTTTGGGGTATGTTATTGAAAGAAGCTTATCACCATCTTCAATCTTCTCTACTCGCGATTTACGATAACAGAGAAGCAGGGGTTATAGCCGATTGGATAATGGAGGAAATTACAAAATGGTCAAAATCACAACGTATTATTCACCATGATTTTCACCTGACACCAGAACAAGATATTCAATACACGAAATTTAAAAATGAAATCTTAGAAGGCAAACCGCTGCAATACGTATTAGGCTATTCTTGGTTCAAGGGTCACAAGTTTACGGTTAATGAACATGTATTGATTCCAAGGCCAGAGACAGAAGAATTGGTTGATTCCATCATACATTATAGCGTAACAGCACAGGAAAAAAATAAGATCCCGTTTAGGGCTATTGATATTGGGACAGGAAGCGGTTGCATAGCTATTTCACTTCAACATGCGTTTCCTGATTGGGAAGTATGGGCTATTGATAAAAGCGCAACCGCATTAAAACTAGCATCTCAAAATGCAACACAACTCAATGTAAAAATCCATTTTAAAGAGTTGGATATTTTATCTGATAGCCTAAATCATGATCTGCCTGCCTTCAACCTAATTGTTAGTAATCCGCCATACATCCCGAATGAAGACAAACATGAAATGACCGCACAGGTATTGGATCATGAACCACATTTGGCATTGTTTGTCACCAACAATGACCCTTTGCAATTTTACAAGTCAATTATTTCATTTAGCGAACAACACTTGACAAGAGGAGGAACACTTTGGTTTGAAACCCATATGTCTTATGCCGAAGAGGTTGCTGCATTAATGAGACAACATGAGTATGAAGAAGTGAAAGTTCAAAAGGACTTCCAAGGAAAAGATAGGATTGTCAGCGGAATCAGAGCTGGTGCTTCGTTATAAATATTTATTGTTTCTCAACCGACAAAACAGTTCTAGCTCCCAACTCTTTTGCAATTCGCATCACAGCGACTACCTCGTCAATAGCCACAGTTTTATCAGCATTGATAACAATGGTAGGCACTTCTGTTTTTTCTTTTGAAATAACTGGAGCCAAAGCATTTTTTAGAGAGTCAAGGGGCACTGGAGTTGTGCCAATATAGAATTGTTTGTTGGCATCTATTGAAACTACTACGTTTTGTTTAGCCTTGGTATCACCAGTTGATTTAGGCTGAGAAAGTTTAATTACATTAGGATTGGCAAGTGTAGAAACAATAAGAAAGAACATCAACAGAATGAACAAAATATCATTTAATGCCTCTGTAAAGACTTCCGTTTCTCCTCTATTTGCTTTTCTAATTTGCATCTGCTTTATTTAGTGGGCTCCTGTATAATGTCTAGAAAATCGGCAGCAGCAACTTCCATTTTATTGGC
>JBEBDP010000257.1:0-6563 GCA_041156925.1 Bacteroidota bacterium
GCAGCAGATACTGCTATCCATTGTTGTTTTTTCAACATTAAAATCAGTTTAAGTGTGCAAAGGTAGTGACTTCTTAAGCCATTTCATCAGCACCATCATCTTTGATTACGGTGCCAACTTCCAACTTTTTAACTTCCTGCATGAATTCTTTAGCAGGCTTAAATGCTGGAATATAATGTGCAGGGATATGTACAGCAGTATTTCTTTTGATATTTCTGCCGATTTTAGCTGCTCTTTGCTTGGTGATGAAAGATCCGAAACCTCTTACATAGATATTTTCACCTTTAGCAAGGGTTGATTTGATTTCCTTGAACATGGTTTCCAAGGTTACCAATACATCCACTTTTGGAATATTGGTCTTTTCGGCAATCTTGTTGATGAGATCTGCTTTTCTCATTGTTAGTACGTTTTAAAATTTTCGACTTTGTTTTAATGTTTTAATTTAGCCCTCAAAACACATTAGTTATCAGGCTAATAGCACTAATAACGTACCGATTCCTATAAAATTGCGTACTTTTTCAGAATTTGCCAAAAAAAACTCACCTAAGTGCTTGAAAAACAATTAAAAGTATGGTTTTTGCGCTCTCTCAAGCAGTGGCATTTATCGAAAAATAAACGCCAAATGCCATGGAAAGGAGAGAAGGATCCCTATAAAATCTGGCTCAGTGAAGTAATTCTCCAACAAACGCGAGTAGAACAGGGTTGGGCTTATTATGAAAGGTTTATAAAAAAATATCCAACAGTCCACCATTTAGCACAATCCGTTGATAATGAGGTTTTTAAATTGTGGGAAGGTTTAGGTTATTATAATAGATGCAGAAATTTACTATCGACAGCCAGAATGGTCAGTAATGAACTTGGGGGCTACTTTCCTGCTACCAAAGAAGGTCTTCTTCAGCTAAAAGGAGTAGGCAATTATACTGCAGCGGCAATTGGGTCATTTGCATTCGGACTACCACTGGCTGTTGTGGATGGAAATGTTTACAGGATTATTTCAAGGGTTTTGGGAATTGAGGAGCCAATTGATCAGCCAAAGGGGAAAGGCTTGTTTGAACAACTGGCGGATGAGCTTTTAGATAAAAAAGAACCGGCAGGTCATAACCAGGCCATGATGGATTTTGGAGCGACAGTCTGCACACCCAAAAACCCGGCTTGCGATGGTTGTCCATTTGCTGCAAAATGTGTTGCCTTTAATAAAAGTATTCAACACAAACTGCCTGTAAAAGCAAAAAAGGTAAAAACAAAGAATCGTTTTTTGTACTACCTGATCCTTGACTATAAAAACCAAAAACTGGTAAGAAAGAGAGGGCAAGGGGACATATGGAAAGATCTCCATGAGTTTTTTTTAGTGGAAAAAGATGAGCCTGCAGATGAGCGAGTTTTAAAAAGCAATGAGTTCTGGTCAAAGCAAAAATTGTTTTCTGTAAATCAAATTCAAACCGTTTCTGATCAATTAGTTCATCAACTCACCCATCAAAAAATACATTCGCGTATTTTAAAAGTAAGTATTGATAAAAAAATTGATGTTCCAGGTTATGAATGGGTTGGTCCAACACAGTTTAAAAAAATTGCATTCCCCAGGTTGCTTACACGTTTTTTAGAAACGCATTGATAAGGTAGCTTCTCCTGCTATTTATGTAAATTTGTTGCATGGTTGTAATGACTATCTTTTTGTCGGCTTCCTTGTTGATGTTGTTCATGAATTCTGGTGCAGAGATTGCCTTCTTTTCACTTTCCTATCGTGATGTAAAAAATTTAAGAACCCGACAGTACCCAGCTGCACAAAGAATTTTATCCTTGGTGCAAGAACCAAGATTGTTGATGTCTTCTTTGCTGATGGGTAATTTGGTCTTAAGAATCTTGGTGATTCTTTTGTTTAATTACTTAGTGACTGAAGAAACCATTCCTGGTATCACAGGATTTTTATTGTTTATTGTCCGTTTATTTATTGCAATCATAGTATTGGTATTGTTTGGAGAACTTCTTCCTAAAGTTTGGGCTTCCAATAACTACATCAGGTTTGCATATTACTCTTCAAGTTTTGTTTGGCTTAATTTCTTGTTGTTTAAGCGTCCTGGTAAGTGGATGGCAGGTGTTACCCAGCGAATTGAGAAAGCATTGGGTAAAGATGATATTCATGCAAGGATTGATCAAATAGATCAGGCAATTTCGATGGAAGCAGATGATGTGACCTCTGAGGAAGAGAAAAATATTTTAAAGGGTATCGCTCAGTTCGGAAATGTAACTGTTAGAAAAGCCATGCGCAGCAGACTTGATGTACAAGGAATTGATGAATCGGCCAGTTTTGCTGAATTGAAAAAGAAGGTAGAGGAACAACAATATTCGCGGTTTCCGGTTTTCAAAGACAGCCTTGATAGCATAACCGGCATGTTACATGCAAAGGATCTTATTCCACATTTGGACGAACAGGATGATTTCAATTGGCGAACATTAGTAAGGCCAGCTTTTTTTATTCATGAGCAAATGTTGGTTGAAGACCTCTTAAAAGAATTTCAATCGAAGCGTATCCATTTTGCTATCGTAGTGGATGAATTTGGTGGCACAGATGGCATCATTACAATGGAAGATATTCTGGAGGAAATAGTTGGGGAGATTAGAGATGAATATGATGATGAAGATCCTATCAATATTCGTATTGATGATTTCAATTATATTTTTGAAGGCAAAATGATGATCAATCAGGCTTTGAAAATAATGCGATTGCCTTCTAAAGAGTTTGATCAAATGCGCGGTGATAGTGAGACTGTAGCTGGATTGGTATTAGAAATTGCAGGTGAAATTCCAAAACAAAATCAAGTCTTCAAGATCAATGGATTTACCTTCACTGTACTTGAAGTGAGCATGAATCGTATTCAGAAAATCAAATTAACCATAGAAGACCGACAACTTTAAATTATAACAAACATGAGGATATTCATTTTGGTATCGGCTTTGTTGGTTTTGCTCTTGGCCTGTAATAGCGATTTCACACCCAAACCAAGAGGATATTTCAAAATTGACTTGCCTAAACATGAATACCGTCAATTCAGTGAGCCTGGCTTTCCCTATACGTTTGAATATCCAACCTATGCAAGTATTTCCAAAGAATATGATTCAAGCGGGCAAAATCCCTATTGGATCAATATAGATTTTCCTGGTTATGCTGGTAGAATTTATATCAGCTATAAGTCGGTTAACTCTACGAGTACTTATAAAATTAAAACTGCCTCTGGGTACAAAGACTCTGTTGTTCAAAACAGCTTCGACCTTCTAAGGGAAGAGGCGTACAAGATGACCTATAAACATTCCATCAAAGCAAGTGGTATTGTTGATTCATTTTTTCTGAATCCACAAGGCTCGTCGGGTGTTTATTTTTATGTTGCAGGTGAAGCGGCAACTTCAAAACAGTTTTATTTAACAGATACAGCACGTCACTTTTTAAGAGGAGCACTCTATTTTGATGCTACACCCAATGCCGATTCAATATCAATTGTAAGTGATTTCTTAGAGAAGGATATCAAGCATTTGATTCATACATTAAAATGGCAGAACTGATCACTTGAATTTTTGCAATTGATTTGACATTTCTTCTTCAATTGCTGCATTGCATAAATTTCCAATACTGCCTTCATGGGTATGCTGTAATCCATTGGCAAGGTCAAATGAGAATTTGCCCTCTTCAATCATGTTGCCTACTTGCTTATAGGCATCTCTAAATGGAATACCCTGGTTGACCAGTTCATTTACTTTTTCAACACTAAATAGATAGCTATACTTAGGGTCTTTCAGAATATCATTGTTCACACGAAGCTCACTCAACATAAGTTGCATCATATCTATGCAAGACCTGAGTTCAGTAATAGCAGGAAACAAGATTTCTTTGGTTAGCTGCATGTCGCGGTGATACCCCGATGGTAAATTATTGGTAAGGAGGGTTAATTCGTTTGGTGTTGATTGAATACGATTGCATTTTGCTCTTATCAATTCAAATACATCGGGATTTTTTTTATGTGGCATGATGCTACTTCCCGTAGTGAGTTCATCAGGGAAGTGGATGAAGCCAAAATTCTGATTCATGTACAAGCAACAGTCCATTGCTAGCTTGCTTAAGGTTGCAGCAACACTTGATAATGCCATTGCTGTAAGCTTTTCTGTTTTGCCTCTACTCATTTGTGCATACACAGAATTATAATTGAGTGTATCGAAATGCATCAAGCTGGTGGTTCTGCTTCTATCCAATGGGAAAGAAGATCCATATCCTGCGCCACTACCTAATGGGTTCTTATTAGATACTTTATAAGCAGCTGCAAAAAATTCCATATCATCTACAAGGCTTTCTGCATAGGCCCCTAGCCAAAGTCCAATTGATGAAGGCATCGCTATTTGAAGATGCGTATAGCCAGGAATCAATACATCTTTATGTTTGTTGCTTTGGTTAATTAACAGCTTAAATAAATCAGCTAGTTCATCTTTTATTTCTAGCAGCTGAGCCCTGATAAAGAGTTTGATATCCAATGCTACTTGATCGTTTCTGCTTCTTCCGGTATGAATCATTTTTCCAGCATCCCCAATTCGTTCTGTGAGCATGAATTCAATCTGTGAATGAATGTCTTCAACCTGTGGGTCGATGGTGAAATCGCCTTTTTCAATGGATGCAGCAATTGACTTTAGTGCGTCGACTGCCTTTTCTGCATCAGCTTGAGACATCAATCCTTGTTCTCCCAACATGGTTACATGTGCAATTGATCCTTCAACATCATAAGCAGCCATCAGTAAATCAAATTCACGGTCTCTTCCTACTGTAAATTTTTCAATTCTTGCTGCTGTTGATGTACTTGATTTACTCCAGAGTTTCATAACCGTCAGTTGAGTTGTTCAATTTGTAAAGCTGTCTCTTTGATAAGATTGATATAGCCCTTAATGCCATCTGCAATTTCATCAAGTAAAATATATTCATTCGCTGTGTGACTTCTGGCAGAGTCACCTGGTCCTATTTTTAGTGCAGGAAAATGCATCAGCGCTTTGTCGCTTGTAGTAGGTGATCCATAATGTGCCAATCCTAATTTTTTACCGGCTAATACAATTGGATGGTTCATTTCAATCATTGTTGACCGCAATCTGAAACTTCTGGCTTGAAGCTGACTGCTGACGACAGATTGAATGGTTGATATTATTTCTTCAAAGCTGTAGCACTCATTCACCCTCACATCAATAACAAATCTGCAGGAAGATGGAATAACATTGTGGGCTTTGTTATCGGTCTCAATTACTGTAACCTTTGCGGTTGTCTTACCGGTAAGTGGAGATACTTTATCAAAAACAATGGAATTGATGTTGGCTATATCTTTCAACGCTATTTCTATGGCATTGATGCCTTCTTCTCTGGCAGCATGACCTGCTAAGCCTTGTGCCAATGCATCTATGACCATCAAGCCTCTTTCTGCTACAGCCATTTCCATTTTTGTAGGTTCGCCTACCAAAGCTCCTATGAGTGTACTTCCACCAAGTTGCTTTTGAAATGCTTCGTTGTTCAGCAATAATTCAACTCCATTTTTACCTGAAATTTCCTCTTCAGCACTTGCAATTAGACAAAGATTAAATGGTAAATCTTGATAATTATAGTAATAAAGAAATGTGGCAATCAAGGAAACCAAAGGACCTCCAGCATCGTTACTGCCTAAGCCAATTAATTTATTGTCGATTACTGTTGGGGTAAATGGATCAGTGTCAAATCCTTTTGCTGGTTTTACCGTATCATGATGTGAATTCAAAACAATTGTAGGCTTATTTGAATTGAAGGCATGATTGAAAGCATATATATTATTCAACAAACGATGTGTAGTGATATTTCTTTTCACAAGAAATGATTCAATACAACTTGCAACAGTATCTTCTTCTTTGCTAAAAGAAGGGATGCTGATCATCTCTTTAAGAAGATCTGTAGCGTCTGAAATAAGTGTATCGAGGTTGTTCATGCTTTATTTATGCAATGGTTGTTCCGCTTGTTCCTTCAATCAATGCTTCAAGGGAAGTTCCTTCTCCGATAATCACACGGTTTACACCTGCAGCTATTGCGGCAAAAGCGTTATCTAATTTAGGAATCATTCCTGCAAAAATCAGGTTTTCGTTTTTTAGCGATTGATAGGTTACCAGGTCAAGCTGATTAATTACGCTATCCTCGTCATTTATATCTCTCAGTACTCCTTTTTTCTCAAATGAATAAATGAGGCTTACATCAAAAGTAGCGGCGAGTGCTTTTGCAATTTCCTGTGCTATGGTATCTGCATTGGTATTTAATAATTGTCCACTTTCATCTTGTGTGATTGGCGCAACTACAATTGTTTGGTTTTGGTGAAGCAGTTGGCTAAAAAATGCGGTATTAACTTGATCAATGTCTCCAACAAATCCGTAGTCGATTTGTGGATGATTTCTCTTGTGTGCTAATATGCTAGAACCATCTGCGCCAGTTATCCCAATAGCTGAGTTGTTGAGTGCATTGAGGGTGGCGACAATATTTTTATTGATCCATCCTGCATAGACCATGGTTACTATTTTCAGTGTAG
>JBEBDP010000258.1:0-4080 GCA_041156925.1 Bacteroidota bacterium
TGGATCAAACCTGATGTGGAAAATAGAATTGCTGAAGGTTCAATAAAGGCTTTTTTTAATGCTCATTTGGTTGAAATCCGACCCAATGAAGTAGATATTCAAACTGAGTCGGGCATAGAAACTATCCCAAATGATTTTGTTTTGGCCATGACAGGTTATTTGCCAGATTTTGCTTTTTTAACCGGTATAGGTATTCAGATTGGTGATGATGAGTACAAGACGCCTGTTCATGATCCAGCTACCATGGAGACCAATGTACCGGGTGTTTATTTGGCAGGGGTCATTTGCGGTGGTTTAAAGACCAATAAATGGTTCATTGAAAACTCCCGAATTCACGCAGATTTGATCATTAAGGATATCGTTTCAAAAGATATTTCCTAGCCTTCTTACCTTTTATCATGTCATTTTTGGTCAATTTTTAAGGTTTAAACTCCTGTTTGTCATGTAATTGGACCTAAAACTGACAAGATTGCCTGATTTCTGTTACGGCATACGAGTTGCTCTTTATGGTTATCTAAAAAGAAAATTATGGCAAAAATCATTGGAATTGACCTGGGAACAACCAACAGTTGTGTGTCTGTAATGGAAGGAAATGAACCTGTTGTAATAGCAAACGATGAGGGAAGGAGAACGACCCCAAGTGTTGTTGCATTTCTAAAAAATGGTGAGCGTAAAGTAGGTGATCCCGCAAAACGTCAGGCCATTACTAATCCTATCAATACGATTACAAGTGTTAAACGTTTTATGGGTCGTCGCTTTGATGAAGTGACAGAAGAAATAAAACACTGGAGTTATAATGTTGCTAAAGGCGATAACAATACTGTTAGAATTGATATTGATGGTCGTTTGTATACACCTCAAGAAATCAGTGCAATGGTACTCCAGAAAATGAAGAAAATTGCTGAAGACTATCTTGGTCATGAAGTGAATGAAGCAGTAGTGACTGTTCCAGCATACTTTAACGATGCTCAACGTCAGGCTACCAAAGAGGCTGGTGAAATTGCAGGTTTAAATGTGAGAAGAATAATCAACGAGCCTACTGCAGCAGCATTGGCTTATGGTCTTGATAAAAAGAACCAGGATAGCAAAATTGCAGTATTCGACCTTGGTGGTGGAACCTTCGATATTTCAGTCCTTGAGTTAGGTGATGGTGTATTTGAAGTTAAATCTACCAATGGTGATACACACTTGGGTGGTGATGATTTTGATAAGGTGATCATGGACTGGTTAGCTGAAGAATTCCAGAAAGATGAAAACGTAGATCTAAGAAAAGATCCTATGGCATTGCAGCGTCTTAAGGAAGCAGCAGAAAAAGCAAAGATTGAATTGTCTTCTTCAAGCGAAACAGAAATCAATTTGCCTTATGTAACAGCAATTGATGGAGTTCCAAAGCACTTGGTAAAGAAATTGACGCGTGCAAAGTTTGAGCAAATTGCGGATAGCTTGTTTGAGCGTTGTTTGAAGCCATGTGTACAAGCATTGAAAGATGCAGGCATGAATGCATCAGAAGTTGATGAAGTTATTCTTGTTGGTGGTTCTACCAGAATTCCAAAAGTGCAGGAGATTGTTGAGAAGTTCTTTGGTAAGAAACCTAATAAGAGTGTAAATCCAGATGAAGCTGTAGCAATTGGTGCTGGAGTTCAAGGTGCAGTCTTGACTGGTGAAGTAAAAGATGTGTTGTTGTTAGACGTTACTCCACTTGGATTAGGAATTGAAACTTTGGGTGGTGTAATGACCGTTTTGATTCCATCTAACACTACCATTCCAACTAAAAAATCGGAGACCTTCTCTACAGCTGCTGATAACCAACCTGGTGTGCAGATTCATGTATTACAAGGAGAGAGACCAATGGCGAATCAGAACAAGACTTTGGGTATTTTCAACTTAGATAATATTCCTCCTGCTCCACGTGGCGTTCCTCAAATTGAAGTGACTTTTGATATCGATGCTAATGGTTTACTTAATGTAAGTGCTAAGGATAAAGGAACAGGTAAAGAACAAAAAATTAGAATTGAAGCCGGTAGTGGATTGACAAAAGAAGAGATTGAAAAAATGAAGGCTGAAGCAAAAGCAAATGAGGCAACGGATAAAGCAGAGCGTGAGCGTGTTGAAAAAATCAATGCTGCTGATGCACTCATTTTCCAAACTGAAAAACAGCTTACTGAGTTTGGAGAGAAAATTCCTGCAGAGAAAAAATCTGTAATAGATGCAGCGTTGAACAAGTTGAAGGAAGTACATAAAACCCAAGATTTGGCTGCAATTGAAGCTGCTACCAAAGAGTTGAATGATGCATGGATGGCTGCTAGTCAGGATATGTACAATGCTTCTCAAGGTGCGCCAGGTGCTGAGGCGCAACAGCCAGGGGCAGGTGGACAACAAGCAGGTGCAGAAAATGTAACTGATGCTGAATTTGAAGAAGTGAAATAAAAATGAACTCTTCTATATTTAAATGGGCCCCAAAAGGGCCCATTTTATTTTACATTAATTTATGAATGTTTTGAAAGATTAATTTACTTCCATCCAGGTGTGATCTGCTAACAATTTTACTGTTGCTACTGATTTCTTGAATGGACCATTGTTTCCCCATTCTTTCGGACTCACCAAGGAAAGAAAATGATCACCATTTTTCTTTTCGTATAAATAATAAACCTGACCAATTACAGGAGTAAAACTGAGCTTAGCGCTGTAAATCAAAACAGATAAATCTTTTCTTCTTTGAATTTCCTGTGCTTGCAAAGCCAATAACTCAATCTGCTGCCTGATTTGAGAAAGTTGCATATTGGTTTGCTCTTCCATTGCTGTTAGGGCTTTGTGCCTAATCATCCCTTCTTCAGTAGGCTTGATTACTGCGCCAGATACAGAAGTTGAATAAGGAAGAACACTCATCTGTTTGTGATAGAGTGAAATGTTTTTATAATTAGTACCGTCTTCACGTTGTCCGTTTTCTGTAACCTTCAAATACCCATTAGGCATTATTTCATGCAAAACGGTTAGTGTTTGTTCGTTTTGTAGCAAAAATTGAATTTCAAAACTGATGCTGTCAATTAAAATAACTTTTCCTTTTTCAGCTACTTGATCTTCGGTTAAAGATTGAAATGATCCATCAGCAACAATACTATAGGTAGAAGAGAAGGCCTGGTTTTCTAAGGTTACCCAGTTCATCTCAATATGCATCTCATTTCTGGATTCTGTGGAGCTTATTTTATAAGTACCTGATTTGGGTCTTTCGCCCTTTTCATAAGTGCCTTTTTCAGGGAAGAGTTGCCAGGAATAGAGAAAGTTGTAGACTTGAATCATAGCATGTTAACAACGAATTAGTCAGTTGGTTCTATAATCCGATTTTTTGGGCATCGATTGCCGGATTTGAACTAATTTTGCACTGTTATGACAATAGAGCAATTAAAAACTATGAGAGACCGCCTTTCTGTCTTGAGGAGGTTTCTTTGACGTTGAGAACAGACAATATAAAGTAAACGAGGACAAACAAAAGTCGCTTTCTCCAGGTTTCTGGGATGATAATAAACGCGCGACTGAAATTCTGAAGAATATCAAGCTCAATGAGTATTGGTTGAACTTATACAATTCTACTGCTGGTGCAGTTGATGATTTCTCCATTTTATTCGATTTCTGGAAAGAAGGTGAATGTGAAGAAGAAGAAGTGAAACTTGCTAATGATAAGGCAATACTTTCATTGGATGAGGCTGAATTTAAAAGCACCTTGAATCAACCTGAAGATGAATTGCCTGCAGTGTTGCAGGTGAACAGTGGTGCTGGAGGTACAGAGAGCCAAGACTGGGCTGAAATGCTTGTCCGAATGTACAGAATGTACGGTGAAAAGCAAGGCTGGACAGTCACTGAACTAGATTGGCAGGATGGTGATGGTGCCGGAATTAAATCGGCCGTATTGCAATTTGAAGGCCCATTTGCCTATGGGTTCTTAAAAGCAGAAAATGGTGTTCATCGTTTGGTGAGGATTTCTCCTTTTGATAGCAATGCAAGAAGACATACCTCTTTTGCATCTGTGTATGTATATCCATTGGTGGATGATTCAATTGAAATTGAAGTTTCTCCAGCCGATTT
>JBEBDP010000259.1:0-2866 GCA_041156925.1 Bacteroidota bacterium
CCAGCAACTGGTGGTGTAACTGTAGCAAAACAAACATATGGTAGCTATGGTACAGGTTTTGAAAACTTTACCGCTAACGGTTCTGGTTTCTTCTTCTCTTGTACTGGTCAGATCACATTGAGTTTGACTCACTTGTCTGGTACTGGCACCAACTATGGTACTTATCCTCTACGTATGAGCAAGCTCTAAGCTTCACATTCGTTAAACATAAAAAGGGATCATTCGCAAGAATGGTCCCTTTTTTATTGGGATAATTTTGTGAAAAAGGAAAGTACCACCCCTCCCTCATCCGCTTAGGCGGATTCGGAGCCACTCCTAGTCTAGGAGGGGAATAAGTGAAATGGGTTTACAGTCTTATTTCTTCTTCGTTGTTATCAAAGAAGTGGAATTCTGTGAGGTGATAATTTGAATTGGACTTGATGGTTAATGACATCTTGTAAGTCCACGACCATCTTCTTCTTTTTGAAATCAATCCCTTGGTCAAATATGCATATAAAATTGGGTGGACAGCAATCACAAGGGATTTGTGTTTTTGCTCACTTAAATAGCTAATATTCTTTTCTATTTCATCTTCTAATACGAGGGTTGATGAAATTTTACCAGTACCCTGACAAGAAGGGCATTGTTCTTGGGTGTTGATGTTCATCTCCGGTTTCATACGCTGACGGGTCAGCTGCATGAGTCCGAATTTGGAAATAGCCAAAACTGCATGTTTGGCCCTGTCTATTTTCATAAAGCCTTCCATGGCTTCATGTAATTTCCTTTTGTTCTCAGGGAGCTTCATGTCGATAAAATCAACGACTATGATTCCGCCTATATCACGAAGCCTTAATTGTCTTGCAATCTCCTCAGCAGCCTCTAAATTCGTCTGAAGGGCATTCTCTTCCTGGTTACTACTCACACTCTTATAGCCACTGTTCACATCTATCACATGAAGTGCTTCTGTATGTTCAATGATCAGGTAGGCTCCGCTAGGAAGGTTGACGGTTTTACCAAAAGTGCTTTTAACTTGTTTGGTTACGCCGGTAAAGTCAAATAGATTGGAACTTCCTGAATAGAATGAAACGATGTCAACCTTATCAGGAGAAATTCTTTGGATATAAGCCTTGGTATCGGCATATATTTGTTTGTCGTTGACGATAATCTTATTGAAATCAGCATTTAGTAGATCTCTTAAAATGCTGGTTGCTTTTGTTTGTTCGCTGAGTATTTTGGCCGGGGGGACTGCACCGCTCAAATTTTGCTGTATCGACTTCCATTTTGCAAATAGGGCATTCAAGTCTTCGTGTAATTCAGCAGTGTTTTTTCCTTCAGCAGCAGTCCGCACAATCACCCCAAAATTCTTCGGCTTTATAGCCTCGATAATTTTTTGCAAACGTTTTCTTTCTTCTCCAGAATGAATTTTTCTGGATACAGCGATGATGTCGTTGAAAGGTGTGATGACAACAAATCTACCTGGCAAAGAGATTTCACAACTGAGTCGTGGCCCCTTAGCAGCAATAGGTTCCTTGAGTATCTGGACAAGAACATTGGGTTTTTGTCCCATTACCTCATTGATCTTACCCGTCTTTACAATTTCAGGCTCCACTGTAAATTGAGCGAAATCCTGTTGTTTGTCTACCGGCGTATTGATAGAATGATTGGTAAATTTCAGAATTGAACGTGCATAAGGACTCAAATCGGTATAGTGAAGGAAGGCGTCCTTCTCAAAACCGACATCTACAAAAGCCGCATTTAGACCTGGAATGAGTTTCTTTACTTTACCCAAATAAAGATCACCCACAGCAAAACTGGCATCTGCTTTTTCATGATGAAGCTCTACCAGTTTTTTGTCCTCCAGCAAGGCAATTTGCACACCTTGGGCAGTTGAATGTATGATGAGTTCCTTGTTCAAAAGATGACTTTGATCAATAGCTATAACTGAACATGCACTGCCGTGATTGCTCACATGACAGTGCTAATTCAATATGCTTTGATGATAAAGAAATGAAAGGTTATTTCTTACCCTTCTTGTGACGATTCTTTCTAAGTCTCTTTTTACGTTTGTGAGTCGCTATCTTATGACGTTTTCTTTTTTTACCACAAGGCATGATGCAATGAGTTTAATTGTTAAAAATTATTTTAATGACTTTATTTTTTCATCCAAAGCTTTCATCAGCTCAGGATTTTCTACAAATTTCTTTCCTTGTTCATACCACTCTGCAGCTTTCTTTTTGTCGCCACCCCTTTCATAAAGTTCAGCCAACAAGAAAATAGCTTCTGAATTTTTAGGGTCGAGTTGTATAACCTTTAAAAATCTTTCAATGGCTTTATCGTTCTGCCCAGAAACCATCCCTCCGAAGCCTAACATAAATTGTGCGAACACATTATTAGGATCTTTTTCAGCAATCGATCTGATTTTCATGATCCCCTCCATTGGTGCTCCAGATACGCCAAAGAAGAAAGTACTTCCTTGTCCGATTATCGTGGAATCATTCGCAGGATTTATTTTAAGGGAGCGGGTAAACAAGTCATTCGCCTCATTAGCCATCCAAACTCTTATACCTGGATCCGAGACTCCTCTCAATTCCTCTAGCATAGAGTGGGCGGCAAAGTTGAGGCTTTTTTCAGAATTTTCCAATTTGGCCTTTTCTCCGTAGTAATAAATAAAAGGAAGGAAGCTTCTTGCGCTGTCTTTCCAGAAATCTGAAAGGGCCTGGAAATTTTGTTTTTTCTGGGTAACCAAATCTCCTCTGGTCAGTGCATCTTCTAAACTCGTCAAATAGGCTGATTGTGAAGGAGTTAGGCCTTTTTTGAGTTCATTTATAAATGAATTGATTTCAAAAGCAGCTGCTTGTCCTTCTGGCGCAGCAGCATTTTGTGCTGT
>JBEBDP010000260.1:0-2667 GCA_041156925.1 Bacteroidota bacterium
AACAATGATGTTGTTCAAAAAGCTAAACCCATCACACTCAAAACAAAATTGGATGTATTCCCTGAGGGAGGTGATCTTGTGAATGGCTTGACTTCTTTGGTCGCTTTCAAAGCATATGACCAATTTGGAAAGCCGGTTAAAGTGAAAGCTTTCTTGCAAAATGATAAAAACAAAACCCTCGATACCTTAGACATCAAGCACGACGGAATGGGAACCTTCATCCTCATTCCCAAAGCAGGAGAATCATATGCAATTAAATGGAGCGATAATAACGGAAACAATGGAATAACTAAACTACCCGTCGCTAAATCAGAAGGCGTAGTAATGAAGGTCAGAACCACAAATGAATTTGCTGCTGTAGAAGTAGATAGAACTAATATCGCTCCAGCAAATTTCAAACAACTGAACCTCTTGGTTCACATGAACCAGGAAATACTATTCAAAGTCAATTTGAATGCAACCGATAAAACTTCCTTATTTGCAAAAATTCCTATCGAGGAAATGAACACAGGCGTGCTTCAATTCTCGCTCTTCACCAGCGATTGGCTTCCTCTTGCAGAAAGAATCATATTTGTCAACAACCGTATGCACGAATTTGGTGCGAAAATTATTCCACAATTGGTAACACTAACCAAAAGAGGAAAAAATGTAATTGACATCTTGGTTTCTGATACTACTACTACCAACATGTCCATCTCCATCACTGATGGTAATTTGGATGATGGTAGTATGGGTAATACTATTTATGCCGATTTACTTCTCAATAGCGAACTAAAAGGTAGAATTCACAACCCAGGCTATTACTTGTCTAGCGATTCCGAAGAAGTTACTTCCAATCTTGACTTGGTAATGATGACAAACGGATGGAGAAGATTCAATTGGCAAGAAATTAGAGCAGGCAAAGGACCATCACTCACCTATCTACCAGAATCTGAAAATATGAAAATCAGAGGTTTGGTATACGGTTTAAAAAATGTAAGCGTAAATGAGTTATTACTCAACATGGTCTTGCAGCAAAAAGACAGTAGTAAAAGCTTTCTCTTTCAACAAGTAACCAAAGAAGGCTATTTTGAAACAAGAGAACAAATGTTCTACGACACAGCAAAGCTTTTTTACAGCTTTAACCAAAATCCGAAATTGAATGATATCACACAAATTCAATTCGACAATGGATTTCTAAAACCTTCGTCTAAAATTATTGGCATCAATGAATTGGATAAAATTCAAATCTGGAACGATAGTATTGCCAAAGCAAGAATGGCCTATTTCTTGAAACTTCAAGAAGATTGGAAAAGTAAATCGCAATACAAAACACTTCAGGAAGTCATTGTAAAAACAAGAGCTAAACCCAAGGAAGACGCCTTGGATGAAAGGTATGCAAGCGGACTCTTTTCAGGGGGGGATGCGCAAGTGTTAGATTTTATGAGTGATCCTGCTTCAATGGGCGGATTAGACCTCTTTACTTATCTACAAGGAAGGGTTCCTGGATTGATGATTAGTCGCTCTGGTACTCAGGTTAACCTGATTTGGCGAGGGGCCAATCCTGAAATCTACCTCGATCAACAATTGGTAGGACCAGAATTCATTCAATCGATGAACATCAGAGACATCGCTATCATCAAAATTTTCAGACCTCCATTCTTTGGTGGTATAGGTGGAGGTAGCGGAGGCGCAATTGCTATCTACACTAAAAAAGGTGGCGACGTAAGACAAACAGGTGATGGCAAAAGCAGTAAAGGAATGCTTTCAACACTTATTCCTGGATATACAAGATTCAAAGAGTTTTATAACCCACAATATGATATTCCAGGTGACAATCCCGATACTGATATCAGGACAACCCTATTCTGGAGCCCTTATGTTATCACCAACAAAAAACATCCCAGATTTAAAATCCAATTCTTCAACAACGACTTTAGTAAAAAGCTAAATATTGTTTTAGAAGGTATAAATACCGATGGAAAAATCACAAGAGTAGTAAAGGTACTAGAATAAGCATACCTATTTTTTATCATCCAAGCAGTTGATACTGATCATTGCCTAGAGCGATTTGGTTGTTCAAATTTGTAAAACAAATTCAAACATCAAAACGCTTTACCATGAAAAAAATCATTCTCACACTGTTCATTGCCGGGCATATCTTGGGAGTTGCCGCACAAGACAAAGATGCAGTAGTTACTTTACCAGAAGTCAGAATCACCTCTGCAAGTGCTATCACTACAAGCGTTTACAGCTCATTTCGCAAAGCTTTTCCTGAAGCTGAAAATCTTCGTTGGTACAAATACGACAGGGATTATCTAGCGAAATTTTTTATGAAAGACATGGAACACAATGCCTTATTTAGAAAGAATGGTGTCATGAAATACGACATCAGCTATGGACATGATAAAGACCTACCAGAAAAAATAAAAGAGGATATATTAAAGGCCTATGATAATTACAAAATCATCAGAGCCATTCATGTAAAGGCCTATGAAAGAAGTATCTGGATTGTGAAACTTGAGGGGGAAAGAAAATACCTGACAGTTAGAGTGGAAGATGGAGAAATGGACGAAGTAGAATCTTTCTACAAAGCCGACTAATCATTTTCAAAACGATCAGCCCGTAAAAATCCAATTGGTAAAGAAGTTGTTCCTTTCATTGCAAGATCAGCCATGATTTCTCCAA
>JBEBDP010000261.1:0-3216 GCA_041156925.1 Bacteroidota bacterium
TCACAGTTTCTTCCGATAAGGAATCTGTCAATTGCAGACTGTCTTTCTGGTCAATCGCCATCGCAAACTTCAAGGAAGCATATCCGATTTCAATTAACTTTTCAATTTGGTTATTGGTAGAGGTTAGGTTGTTTAACGACACTTGTGTTTTATCAATGTCGAGTTTCTCTGCAAAACCATTCTTGAATAATTTCTCCTGATCTGTTTTTAGTTTTTGTAAACGCTTGATACTTGTTTCTAAATATGATTTTCTTTTCTCTGCAATGAGAACGCTGTAGTAGGCTCTGTAAACATTGCTTTTTACAGAATCGTCCATTGCCCTTATATTGGCTTCAGTTAGCTCAATAGCTTTTTTTCTAGCAGAGATAGCAATGAATAGATCAGGTTGAAACAACAGCTGTTGAAACTGAATACCCGCAGATGATTGCCAAGGAACACCAAACTGGGCTGGGAAAAATTGCGCCGGGTCATTAGGTTTTGTAATGGGTGTACCTGCGCCATTTCTTACTCCATTATCAACCAATACTTGGTATACTGAAGGTGAGATGAAATCTGGTAGTAGGGTTACAGGAATACTGAAAAAGTGTTGTGTAGAAATTGTTCCTGCAATTTGAGGAAATGCCTGGGCAATGTATTCCTTGTTTTTTGAGATTTGAAGTTCTCTGTCAATTTCCAGGTTTTTTAATTCGGTCACGTTTTTTAAGGCCAAATCGACCGCCTGCTTTGCAGATAGCTTATAGCTTTTCTGTGCCTGTAAGTTGCTGCTGGTCAGCAACAGGAAGGCCATCATCAGTAATCCCCAACTTTTCATGCTGTATATTTTATTGTTCATTTTTATTTCTCTCGCTTTTGTATTGTTCAATGAGTTGATATCCTTTTTCTGTAGATAGTCCGTATAAGAAATTTTCAATCATGGCATTGCTAACATCAATCAGGTTGTATTGCATTGGAGGGTATGCTTCCATGTCAAATGGCAGCATCAACATTTGTAACCTATATTTTGCCATGATTTCTACTTTAGTATCTCCACGGTAGAGGCCTTCGTTTATACCTCTTTTAAGGTTATCGGTTATGACTTTGATGAGGAAGGTGTTTTTGTGCTCCATGAATTTTTGAAACGACTTGAAGTGAAACTTGTGTAAGTCGAACAACACCATCGGGTTCATCTTGGTAAAATGCTTATTGGCCATTTCCATGCTGATGAAAATCTCTTCAATGGCATTAGCCGAAGAATTGATGCATTCCATGGTTTCATTTTGCATTAGCCCCACCTCGCCTTCAACAAGGTCATCCACCAAGGCATCTTTGTCGGCAAAGTGCTGGTAGAGTGTTTTTTTCGACATGCCCACTTGTGCAGCGATGTCATCCATCGTTACAGAACGAATACCTAACCTGAAAAACAGGCTCCTTGCTTCTTTTATGATTCTTTCTTTGGGTTCCATGAGCTTTTGGCGCCGCAAAACTAAGGAAACTTTCGTTGTTAAAAAAGTTTCCGTGTATTATTTTAATATTAAATGTTAAACGGTCTTTTTTTGGTATAAATGCTCATTTTTTGGTCTTTTTTACCCAGAAATACCTGTTTTTACCCCATTTTTTGGATTTTTTGGGGTGTATATTTGATTTAAATTCTAAGCTATGAAACCATTCAGGCCCGCTAAACTGGTCAATTACTTCTTTCAGGGATTGATTATTTTGGCTCCAATCGTTATCACCGCCTGGGCGGTTCTATCCTTGTTCAACTATGTTGATGGGATTCTGCCTAATCTTTTGCATGTTTTATTCCCAGATTTGGTCAAACTAAATCCCCAAGGTGAGCCAGAAAATATACCTGGTTTAGGGTTCTTGGTGGTTGTGGTTATTGTATTATTAGTGGGTTATGTTTCCTCTTTGTTTTTCGTATCCAAGTTTGTTGATTTGTTTGATCGTGTCTTAGAAAAGACACCAGGGATTAAAATTATCTATACTACTGTAAAGGATTTTTTAGAAGCATTTGCTGGAAACAAAAGGAAGTTCAACAAGCCGGTTTTAGTCAATGTGGATGCTGACGATGTTTGGAGAATGGGTTTCATTACACAAACAGATTTATCGCAGTTTGATATGCGTGAGCATGTATGCGTATATGTTCCACACTCATACGCATTTTCTGGCATTACCTATTTTGTAAAACAAGATCGAATTAGAATCATTAAAGATGTTAATTCTACTGATGCTATGAAATTTATTGTATCAGGTGGGGTAACGGATGTAGAAGAGAAAAGGGACAAAATCGTGGTATAGCATGTAATCAATTTAAACTGTGCTTTATGTGTTTTGGATGGTGGAGTTTGAGAAAAGCAAGAAAGTTAGTTTTGATAAGTGGTGTATTATTTTATTTATGTGCAGCCTCTACACCTGCATACAGTTGGGGATTTTGGGGACATCGGTATATCAATTATAATGCTGTCTTTTTGCTGCCTCCATCGATGTTCGGGTTTTACAAACAGCATATTGGGTATTTGACTGAGCATGCTGCAGATGCTGATATGAGGCGTTATGCCATAAAAGAAGAGGCGCCAAGACATTATATCGATCTTGATCAATATCATAAGAACGATAGTAGTAAGATCCCTGTTCAATGGCAGGATGCTGTTAATCGGTTTTCAGTTGATAGTCTGAATGCGCATGGTATTGTACCTTGGTGGATCATGGTCATGCACCAAAGATTGAAGAAAGCTTTTGCTGAGAAGGATATGGAACAGGTACTGAAATTATCCGCTGATATTGGACATTATATTGCTGATGCACATGTGCCACTGCATGCGAGTAGTAACCACAACGGACAAAAAACGGATCAATTGGGAATTCATGCTTTTTGGGAAAGCAGGTTGCCTGAATTATTCGCTGAAAAGCAATATGATTTGTTGCTGGGAAGAGCTGATTATCTCAAAGAGCCGCTACCATTTATTTGGGAAAGGGTATATGAAAGTGGTGCTGCTGCAGATACTGTTTTAGGTATGGAAAAAGACCTGAGCAGGATGTTTGCTGACCATGAAAGGATGTCGTTTGAATACCGAAATAACCGTTTAGTAAGGCAGTATTCGGAAAAATATGCTGCTCGTTACCACAAGCAACTCAATGGGATGGTTGAACGAAGAATGCGCGCTTCAATCTATGCCATTGCATCTTTTTGGTATACAGCATGGGTGGAGGCTGGACAGCCTGATCTTCCCTTTAACA
>JBEBDP010000262.1:0-2681 GCA_041156925.1 Bacteroidota bacterium
TTCAGCTGTATTGATACGGCTGGTTGTGAAAGGTGCAAAGCTTCTGCAGTTTTTGTGATGCTTTGGGTTTCTACAACTTTCAAAAATATAGTCAATTGGTGTAGTGTGTAATTCATAAAAAACGTAAATGATTAAGATTATAAATATAAATAAAATTATATGAATAATTGAAATCAACTTTGCGTTCATGATTTACAATCAACTTATTTCTGGTTTATCAGTGCTTTGTTTGTTAGTCATGATAAAGCTTTTAAATAAGAAAAGTGATGTTTGAAGGAAGAAGGTTACTCGTGGCCACTAAACATAAAAAAGAGGAGGTTATTACTCCTCTTTTCTTTGATGAGTTGGGTCTATCTTCTTTTGTGTTAGATGATTTTGATACTGATGCTTTTGGAACCTTTACCGGAGAAATAGAGCGAGAAGGCGGTCCGCTTGATGCATTGAGAAAGAAAGCATATGCTGCAATGTCAATGGCTGAAGTTGATTTGGTTGTAGCAAGTGAAGGATCTTTTGGTCCGCACCCATCACTATATTTTGTTCCCGCTGCTGATGAGATGTTGCTATTCGTTGATAAGAAAAATGATTTAGAAGTCTTGGCCAGAGAGGTAACTACTGAAACAAATTTTAATTCAGCAGAGATAAAATCAGAAGAAGAACTATTAGATTTTGCCCAAAAGGCTTTGTTTCCATCACATGCATTAATTCTTTCTGACGCCCATGCTTCAAATTCGCAATACTTTAAAGGCATTACCTCTAAAGAAGAACTATTGAAAATATTTAATGATTTACGATCTAGTAATGATAATATTTTAGTCCAAACCGACATGCGTGCCCTGTATAATCCAACACGTATGAAGACCATTGCGCGTGCTTGCCATAAGCTTATTCGAAACATAGTTTCTCAGTGTCCTTCATGTGTTACTCCTGGTTATAACGTTACTGATGTGCTAGATGGACTGCCTTGTTCATTGTGTGGGAGACCTACGAATTCCACTTTAGCGCATCAGTACGTTTGTAGGAGATGTGGGTATAAGGAACTGAGGTATTATCCAAATTTAAAGCTAGAGGAAGATCCAACTTTTTGTGATTATTGTAACCCTTGATTATGAAACATACGTTAATTAAAAATGCAAGAATAATTGATGATGGTAAAGATTATTTTGCCGACGTATATATAAAAGGAAATAGGATAGAGAAAGTTTCTGCTTCAATTAATTTACCTATTGAGACTAAATATGATGAAGTAAATGCTGAAGGCCTAGTGCTCATGCCTGGAATGATTGATGCACATGTTCATTTTCGTGAACCCGGGCTAACCTATAAAGGTAATATGCGCTCAGAATCAGCTGCTGCAATATCTGGCGGGATTACATCGATAATGGATATGCCTAATACTGTTCCAGCTGTTTTGACTCTAGACATTTTGGAGCAGAAGTATGGAATTGCTGCAGAAAATTGCCTCACCAATTATTCTTTTTTCATGGGCTTGTCGAAAGATAATTTGGAAGAAGCATTGAGGGCCAGTACGGAAGATGTTTGTGGTCTAACTGATGATGGATTGTATTTTGACGAATCTCATCCAACGCTATGTAATTCACTTGATTATTTAGAAAAAATATTTTCCAGTTCAGAACATTTAATTGCACTCCACTCTGAACAGGATGCAGTCATTAAGAAAAACTATGAAAAAGCCAGGGATGAGTTCAAGGAATTCATCCCTCTTCATTATCATAGTATAATAAGATCTTCAGAAGCATGTATAACATCAACAAAAGAAATACTTTCTATAGCAAGAAAACATAATACCAGGTTTCATCTTTTACATGTATCTACAGGTGATGAAGCAAAATTATTTGATAATACTGAGCCTTCGCGTTCAAAACGACTTACAGCAGAAGCAACAGTACATCACTTATATTTTAATACAGATGATTACGAGCGTTTGGGAAATTTAATCAAATGGAATCCATCGGTTAAATCTGCACTTGATAATCGTGAGTTGCTAGAAGCTATAAAGGAAAATAGAATTGATATTGTTGCAACAGATCATGCACCACATGCCTTGGGTGAAAAAATTGGATTATATGATGCTGTTAAGCCAGGGGGTCCAATGGTTCAGCATGCTTTATTAGGAGTACTTGAATTTTATTTTAAAGGCAAGCTCACCTTGAATCAGGTTGTTCAGAAAACCAGTAATGGTGTAGCAGACTTATACAGAATTAAAGATAGAGGGTTTATTAGAGAGGGCTATTATGCTGATCTGGTTTTAGTTGATTTAGAAACCCCATACAAAGTGACTGAATCCAACATCAACTATAAATGCAATTGGTCGCCTTTTCTCAGTTACACCTTCAGTTCAACTATTAATACTGTTTTTGTAAATGGAAATAAGGCATGTTCTAATCAAAATTTGATATCTGAAATTCCGGGTAAGCGACTAAAGTTTGAAAAAATAAGATAAAAAACACAATGGATACAGCTGCTAATTTCCAGGTTCTATTATCAAATATTACTAATCCTACGTTATTATTCTTTGTTTTAGGTATTATCGCATTTCTAGTTAAAAGTGATTTAGAGATACCGGCGCCATCCATTAAATTCATTTCTCTTTACTTGTTGTTTTCAATTGGTTTTAAAGGGGGACAAGAATTGCAGCACAGTGAGTTTACATCAGAGATTTT
>JBEBDP010000263.1:0-3673 GCA_041156925.1 Bacteroidota bacterium
ATACCAATGCTCAGTGTAATTTGAGTTGGCGTTGCATTCATGGCATAAATATCGCTGAGGTTCACAACCACAGATTTATAACCCAGGTGTTTTAGCGGAGTATAAGCCAAATCGAAATGAACACCCTCGATCAGCATATCGGTTGTAATCACCGTTTGCTTTCCGAAATGATCAATGACTGCAGCATCATCTCCAACACCCAATACAGAAGATGCATTTTGTAGTTCAATATTTTTAGTGAGGTGATGGATTAATCCAAATTCACCGTATTCGCTTATTTCAGTTCTTGACATAATTACTTATTGATGTGTATTTGAAATCCAACGCAAGAGTTCATCGTGAATTAAGCCATTGGTGGCTACAATATGAGGTTGATAGTGTGAATAAGAATCACCTTTAAAGTCTGTTACTTTTCCACCCGCTTCTTCTACCAACAAAAATCCGGCAGCACTATCCCAAGCATTGAGTTTGTGTTCATAGAAGCCATCAAAGCGACCAGCTGCAACCCAGCAGAGATCGATAGCAGCAGAACCAAGACGTCTAACGGGAATGCCTTTGCGGATGAGACGTGCAAAAATATCAAGGGGACCGTTTTCGATATCTAAATACGTGTAAGGGAATCCGGTAACAAGACAAGAATGCAACACCTCTTTTTGTTCACTTACGTGAATGGTTTTATCATTTAAAAAAGCACCTGCATTTTTTTCTGCAAAAAAGAATTCGTTCATCATGGGATTATAGACAGCACCCATGATCATCTTTCCTTCTTTTTCAATACCAATACTAACACAGCAAAGTGGAATACCATTAGCAAAATTGACGGTCCCGTCAATAGGATCGATGATCCACTTGTAAGCAGAATCCATTTTCACTTCACCAATCTCCTCACTCAAAATAAAATGATCAGGAAAATCTTCACGGATGATGTTCATGATCAAAGCTTCAGATGCTTTATCCACCTCAGTTACCAGATCGTTGGGCCCTGATTTTTTTTCGATTGAAAACTTTCCGTCAATTCTTTCTTTGATAAGAGTTCCCGCGGCAGTCGCGGCCTTCATTAGCGTGCTTTTTAGCATTTTACAAAGATACAGAAAAGGGCGTTTTTTTAAAGTTAAAGGTCGCCTCTTTTTAATGCTCTCACTGCAAAATCAGCGGCTCGAGCAGTGAGTGCCATATAGGTAAGAGAAGGATTGATACAATTGCTTGAGGTCATACAGGAACCATCGGTGATAAAAATATTTTTTACCGCATGCACTTGGTTCCATTTGTTCAAAACGGATGTTTTTTCATCATGACCCATTCTTGCAGTCCCCATTTCATGATTGGAATTTCCTGGAGCCGACATAGCAGATGAAACAGAAAGGTTTTTTAATCCGATTTCCTCCATCATGTTTTTAAGCGTTTCTTCCGCATCTTTGAAAATTGCCTTTTCATTTTCCTTGAAAGAACAATCAATGCTTAAGCCAGGTCTACCATACACATCTTTGATGTTGGTATTGAGTGTTACTCTGTTTTCTTTATAAGGAAGCGTTTCCCCGTAATACATTAACCTCATCTTCCAGGGGCCAGGCTTAGTAAGGCTTTCCTTTAATTCTTTTCCAATTGTATTTGAACCAACAGGATCTCTAAATCCATTTCCTTGAAAATAATATCCCCGTAAAAAATTCTTTTCTTGGGTGCTGATATTCTTAAAGCGAGGAATATAAATACCACCAGGTTTTTTACCATAATAGTACTTATCCTCATAACCCTCAACTTCACCCGTAACCGACATGCCTTTGTGGTGATCCATCAAATGACGGCCCACCATATCATAATCGTTACCAATACCATTTTGAAAACGATTACTTGTTGAACTGAGCAATAAGTGTGCAGTTGCAACAGTAGATGCGTTTACAAAAATGATTCTTGCATTGTAGACATATGTTTTTAAGGTCGTTCTGTCAATCACTTCAACACCAGTAGCAACTCCTTTTGTTTCATCGTAAATAATACGGTTGACAATTGCGCCAGTTTTAATGGTGAGGTTGTTGGTTTTTAAAGCAGCGGGTATGGTGGAGGATTGAGAACTGAAGTAGGCGCCATACGGACAACCACGGTGACAAAGATTTCGGTACTGACAAGAAGAGCGACCATCCTTAGGCTCGGTCAGGTTGGCAATTCTTGCTTGTATCATTTTGATATTGCTGTACCGGCTTTCAATTTTTTGCTTGACCACTTGCTCTGCACAATTCATATCCATGGCTGGCTGAAAAACACCATCTGGTAATTGTGGTATGCCTTCTTTCTTACCACTTACGCCAATGAATTTTTCAACATAATCGTACCAAGGAGCAATATCCTTGTATCGAATGGGCCAATCAACGCCATATCCATCTTTACTATTGGCTTCAAAATCTAGATCACTCCAACGGACTGAAATTCTACCCCACAACAAAGAGCGACCACCAAATACATCTGATCTGATCCAATCAAACCTTTGTATTTCTTCATAAGGGTTTTCACTGTCCTTGGTATAGTATTGCTTGTTGTCTTCTCCAATGGAATAGTGTCTACTCTGTATACAGTAGATTTTTTTCTCTTCTTGTGTGAGTCTATTTTTGTGTGGTAGTTCCCAAGGATTTTTATTGGCGTGCGTATAATCTTTTACATGCTCTACCATCTCACCTCTTTCAAGGATGAGTGTTTTCAATCCCTTTTCGCACAATTCTTTTGCGGCCCAGCCTCCTGAGATACCAGATCCGATAACAATTGCATCGAAATTATAGATCTCTTTCATATACAATCTACCTCAACTGCAAGATGCAATTGGGTCAGCTATACTTTAAAGATTTCCTTTCTTCAATTCGTTTACGGCAAAGTCGACTGCCCTAGCAGTCAAAGCCATATACGTGAGTGATGGATTCACACAAGAAGCAGATGTCATACAAGCACCATCGGTTACAAATACATTCTTTGCATCCCAAACCTGGTTGTGTTTATTGAGTACAGAATTTTTTGGATCTGTTCCCATTCTTGCTGTTCCCATTTCATGAATGCCGCGTCCAGGTGTACCATCGCCATCTGTTCCTTTTACATTCTTTACGCCAGCAGCTTCAAGCATTTCAATACCATCATTCAACATGTCTTTACGCATCTTGAGTTCATTGTCTTTCAACTCACAGTCGATGGCCAAAACATTTAGTCCCCACTTATCTTTTTTGGTTTTATCCAACGTAACCTTGTTCTCGTGGTAAGGTAAAATTTCACCAAAACCACCCATGCCCACTTGCCATCCACCTGGTTCTGTAAGCATTTCTTTTAATTCAACACCGATATTGAATTCAGCAACATTGCGGTTCCATCCTTCTCTGCTTCCTGCTCCTTGATAACCGAATCCACGCAAGTAATCACGTTTATCATCTCCTACGTTTCTAAAACGAGGAATATAAAATCCATTAGGTCTTCTTCCATAGTAGTACTTATCCTCGTACCCTTCATAACTACCATTGATTCTCACACCAAGATGATGATCCATGAGGTTGTGTCCGAGTTGTCCGCTTGAACTTCCCAAACCTTCAGGGAAAACATCGTTAGCTGAATTCAAAAGAATCCATGTAGAGTTCAATGTAGATGCATTTAAGAAAACAATCTTGGCTTTGTACTCATATGTCTGGTTGGTTTCACTATCCAA
>JBEBDP010000264.1:0-3668 GCA_041156925.1 Bacteroidota bacterium
AAAAAAGCGGAGTGGGTTTGGGTACAAGAAGAGCCAATGAACATGGGTGCTGCATCATTCTTGAAAATGAATCTTGATGTATTGGAGTTTAGAATGATTGGTAGACATGCTAGTGCAGCTACCGCGACTGGCTTCAGCAAGGTTCATGCTAAAGAACAAGAAGAAATCATACAAAAAGCTTTTGCTTTCTAAATCATAATTACAACTAAACCATATGATAGAAATTAAGGTTCCAACAGTAGGTGAGTCCATCAGTGAAGTAAGTCTTGCGAAGTGGTTGAAAAAAGACGGACAATGGGTAGAGCGTGATGAGGTATTGGCAGAAATTGAAAGTGAAAAAGCAACTTTCGAAATCAATGCTGAACAAGCCGGATTGTTGAAGATTATTGCAAATGAAGGAGATACTTTAGGTATAGGTGATGTAGTTTGTTCAATTGATGATAAAGCTGAACGCCCTGCTGATTTACCTAAGGAAGTGAAAGAAGAGAAGCCTGCTAAGGCTGCCAAAGCACCTGAAGCTGCTGCTGCAAAAGCGGATGTAAAGGCTAGTCCAGTTGCGGCTGCCATCATCGCAGATAAGAAAGTTGACGCTAAGGGTATCGCTGCAAGTGGAACTGGTGGAAAGATTTTAAAACAAGACGTATTAGATGCACTTTCAAATCCTGGAAGAAAACCAGGAGCAGAATTATTCTCAAGAAACGAGCGTAAAGAAAAAATGACGCAGTTGAGAAAAACAGTTTCTCGTCGCCTTGTTGAAGCAAAGAATACCACAGCCATGTTAACTACTTTTAATGAAGTAGACATGAGTGCTATCATGGAGATTAGGGCTAAGCATAAAGATAAGTTCAAAGAATTGCATGGCGTTAATCTTGGCTTTATGAGCTTTTTCACTAAAGCCTGTGCATATGCATTACAAGAGTGGCCAGCGGTGAATGCTTATATCAGCAATGAAGAAATCATCTACCATGATTATTGTGATATTTCTATAGCAGTTTCTGCACCAAAAGGATTGGTGGTTCCTGTTATCAGAAATGCAGAAAGCTTGTCAATGGCGGATGTTGAAAGAAAAGTTGTTGAATTGGCTACAAAGGCACGCGACAATAAACTCACATTAGAAGAAATGCAAGGTGGTACATTTACCATTACGAATGGTGGTGTATTTGGTTCATTAATGAGTACTCCTATCATTAACATACCTCAATCTGCTATTTTAGGCATGCATAAAATAGAGGAGAGAGCTGTTGTAGTGAATGGTCAGATAGTAGCAAGGCCAATGATGTATCTCGCTTTGAGTTACGATCACCGTATCATTGATGGAAGAGAAAGTGTTGGTTTCCTTGTACGTGTTAAAGAATTGCTTGAGAATCCTGCGCTCTTGCTTTTTGGTAAGGATCCGGTTAAAGCACTTCTTGAACTCTAATACTATCGATAACATACAGTTTTCCTGATGGGGGCTTATTTTTATTCATATTTAAATACAGCCCAGACTATTCTCTCATCCTATAAGTTTGAGCAACCATTTCATGTTCATTTGAAATCATTTTTCAAACGCAACAAAAAATATGGGTCACGCGACCGAAAGATCATTTCAAATTTGTGTTTTGGTTTCTTTCGAATTGGTGATGCTGCAAATGACTTATCATTTCAGGATCAGGTAATCATAGGATATTTTCTTTCACACGAATTTGACAATGGGTTTTTGGAAGCACTTCAGCCTTCTTGGGTAGAAAAGATTCAGCTAGGGATTGAGGAAAAATTATCTATTGTACAATCAATTTATACTGCATTTAATCAACAATCTCTTTTTCCTGGTATTGAAAACTTGACTGATGGTATAGATGCTAAAAGCATTCTTCAACATCATTTTTATCAGCCAGATTTTTTTATAAGAACTCGACCTGGAAAACGAAAATTAATCGAGAAGAAACTTGTTCAGCATAGTATTCCATTTAAAGCTGTTGGAGAATCGGCCTTAAAACTTCCTTCTGGAATTGATTTGCAGTCGGTAGTGGAGATTGATAAAGAAGCAGTAGTCCAAGATATTAGTTCGCAATCGACACTTGAGTATTTCCCAAATTTTGGAGATGGTACAATTCATGTTTGGGATGCTTGTGCTGGTAGTGGTGGTAAGTCGATTATGGCAGTTGATTTTTACAAACAGGTTGATCTGAACGTTTCTGATATTAGAGAAGATATCCTTGATGAATTATCAAGAAGATTTGCCACTGCATCAATTCAACCCAAGTCACTTTTCTGTACTGATTTGCAGCAGAGCTTATCGAAACAAGTGGTTGATGCGCAATTGCCTGCTGGTGGGGTGGATTTAATTATTGCCGATGTGCCTTGCACAGGATCAGGTACTTGGTGCAGAAGTCCGGAATGGTTAAAGGGATTTGATTTAGATTTAATTGATTCATACCAGAGCCGGCAGAAAAAAATTGTAGCAAACCTACCTCAACATTTAAAGCGTGGGGGTTATCTGTTGTATATCACTTGTTCGGTATACCGACAAGAGAATGAGGAGGTGACTGATTTCTTGAAATCTATGTCTGGCTTGAGTTCGATCAAACAAGGGGTTTTGCATCAAGAAGGAGGGGATTACCTTTTTGCAGCCTTATTTAAAAAAGAAGGCTAGACAATTTACTTAGAGCTAAGAATAGTTAGTTTGATACCATAGCTATCTTTTTCAAAATAGCCATTTGGATTATTGCTGTTGGCGGGCTGCCAAGTTTCTTTTAGAAATTCTTTGTACACCAGACCAATATTTGTTGCGTATACTTCTTTTGAAATTAAAATAGAGGAGTAAAGCTTTCTATCGATTGGATTACCAATAGTGTCATTCTTTTGCAAAACTGTTAGCGTAGAAGCAAAAGGAATATTGTTGATGTTGAGCGGATCTTTAGGTTTACCATAGGTGTAGTCCCAGTTTTCATAAAACGCTAAACCAGTATTTTCATTTGTATTGATGAAACTATTTCCTTTCCAAGTAAGTCCTTCTCTAATGGGACTAACCAGCTTGATGAATCTTAGGTTGTTTTCTGTGATATACAACTTTGAACTATCGATTGAAACCCTATAAGTCAATAGCAGGTCCCATTTTGTGGTATCCAGTTTACTTCGTATGCTTCTTTTATAGATATAGGTTGTTTTACCAAGGTTATCAGTTATGCTGGAATCGAGAACATCTCTAACGATATAGCTATTGACAGATTTAGCATTATTTACACCAGTGTACGTTGTTGAATCTAGTCTATAGGTGAGAGCTGTACCTCTTTTGATTGGGAAGAAACTTTCTACTGTTTCAAATTCAAGCTCTATGTTTAGTTTTTGGCATCCAATGAAAAACATTGCCAATAAAATTCCTGCAGTAGCTTTTAATCTCATAAAGGAGATATGCTATTTTGAATAATACCACCACCAATTACATCATCACCATCATAGAATACAGCTGATTGTCCGGGTGCAATGCCTTTCGCATTTTCATAAAAATCAACGAGAACTTGATTGTTCTGGTTATAGAGCTGCCCGCTGCTGCCAGCATCTTTATATCTGATCTTAATAGTTGCTTCTTGTCCGTCTGTTATGCCATCATATTTGATGTAGTTCAATTTTCCAACCATCATTTGTTTTTTGAGCAAATCATCTTCATCGCCCAGTACAACTGAATT
>JBEBDP010000265.1:0-6023 GCA_041156925.1 Bacteroidota bacterium
TAAAAGATGATGGGGAGTATATTAAATGTCTACACTCACTTGGTGCTCCTTTAACAGAAGGTCAGCAAGATGTAGCATGGCCTTGTAATCCGACTACCAAATACATTGTCCATTACCCAGAAGACAGGGCTATTGCATCTTATGGTTCCGGTTATGGCGGAAATGCTTTGTTGGGTAAAAAATGTTTTGCGCTTCGCATTGCATCGGTTATGGCCAAAGAGGAAGGTTGGTTGGCAGAACACATGTTGATTTTGGGTGTTGAAGATCCGCAGGGAAGGAAAACCTATGTGGCTGCTGCATTTCCAAGTGCTTGCGGAAAGACGAATTTTGCTATGTTGATTCCACCAGCTGAAATGAAGGGATGGAAAGTAACAACAGTAGGAGATGATATTGCTTGGATCAAGCCGGGTAAAGATGGAAAGTTATATGCTATCAATCCGGAGTACGGTTATTTTGGAGTAGCGCCAGGAACAAATGCAAAAACAAATCCTAATGCAATTGCGGCGTTATCCAAGAACAGCATCTTTACGAATGTAGGTGTTACTGAAGATGGTGATGTTTGGTGGGAGGGACTTACAAAAGAAGTGCCTGAAAAAATTTACAACTGGAGAGGAGAATTGCATGATCCAGCATCTGGTAAAACAGTAGCTCATCCCAACGCAAGATTTACTGCGCCTGCACATCAATGTCCGAGCATAGATCCGAATTGGGAAAATCCTGAAGGAGTTCCTATCAGTGCCTTTATTTTTGGTGGCAGAAGAAGCAATACCATTCCACTTTTGTACCAAGCGTTTAACTGGAATTTTGGTGTATACTTAGCGGCAACAATGGGTTCAGAAACTACTGCTGCAGCCTTTGGAGAAGTTGGTAAAGTGAGAAGAGATCCATTTGCGATGCTGCCTTTCTGTGGTTACCACATGGCAGATTATTTCAATCATTGGTTGCAGTTAGGTCGTAATATTCCTAACCCTCCAAGAATTTTTGGTGTGAACTGGTTTAGAAAAGATGAAAATGGAAACTTTAGTTGGCCTGGCTTTGGCGATAACATGCGCATGTTGAAATGGGTGGTACAGCGTGTTTACGGTGAAGTAGTTTCAATTGAAAGTCCAATTGGCTGGGTACCCAGGTACGAAGACATTGATTGGGGAAGTCTCAATTATACATTAGAAGATTATGATGCGGTTATGGATGTTGATCGTGAGGCATGGAAAAAAGAAGTACTCGCACACGAAGAATTATTTTCAGTGATGTACGATAAGTTGCCGAAAGAATTTTTCTTCATGCGCGAGTTGTTGTTATCCGGTTTGTGGCGTTCCCCTGAGCATTGGTCCTTGGCACCTGAAACTGAATAACTAAGTTTAATTCATATCATTTTTTATGCGAAATTCAATTAGCAGTTTATTCCTATTGTTTATGATGTTGAATGTCCATCAGGGGTACGGGCAATTTCTCGATACCAAAATCTATCCTGTTTATCAGGGTAGTGATTTGGGTTTGACTTATTCGCCTGAACAGTCCAGTTTTAAAATATGGAGTCCGACTGCTGATGCCGCAGCAATCATTTTTTACTCCTCTCCATTGGGTAAGGATTTAATTGAGCGTGTTCCAATGTCGAAATCAGAAAATGGAACATGGTCCATCACCATCAACAAAAATCTCAAAGGTCAATATTATGTTTTCCAGGTATTGGTTAATGATAACTGGTTGGCAGAAGTGCCTGATCCTTATGCTAAGGCAGTCGGCACAGACGGCAAACGTGCAGTGGTTGTTGATTTGAAAGAAACCAATCCAGTTGGTTGGCAAAGCGACAAATCACCTGCCTTCTCTAGCAGAAAAGATTTGCAACAAGGTTTGGGCGGACTACCCGTAGATGCGGTTGTGTATGAATTGCATGTTAGAGATGCTACAATCCACCCTTCATCTGGAGTAAAAAAGAAGGGTAAATTTATTGGGCTGACTGAATCAGGTGTTGTTAATGATAAACAAGTAAAGACAGGTATTGATCACATAGCCGACCTTGGTGTTACACATGTCCATCTTCTTCCATCGTATGATTTTTACAGTGTGGTTGAAAGCAAACCTGATAGTCTTCAATACAATTGGGGCTATGATCCTTTGAATTATAATGTACCTGAAGGATCCTATTCAACCAATCCTGCAGATGGCATCACCAGGATAAAAGAGTTTAAATCGCTAGTGCAGGCGATGCATAAAAAAGGGATAAGGGTAGTAATGGATGTGGTGTATAACCATACCATGCTTACTGAAAATTCTTATTTCAATCAATTGGTGCCAGGTTATTATTACCGACAAAATACAGCAGGTGGTTTTTCTAATGCATCGGCTTGTGGAAATGAAACTGCTAGTGAAAGACCAATGATGAGAAAGTTCATGCTCGAGTCTTTGAAATATTGGGTACAAGAATATCATGTGGATGGTTTTCGATTTGATTTGATGGGTATCCATGATATAGAGACCATGAATATGATTTCAAGAGAACTTCATGCATTAAAGCCAGATATTTTATTGTACGGTGAAGGATGGACAGCTGGCAGTTCTCCATTGCCTGATTCATTGCGTGCATTGAAACAAAATGCACACAAGTTGGATAAGATTGCAGTATTCAGTGATGATTTGCGTGACGGTATTAAGGGAAGTGTGTTTGATCATGCTGATAGAGGTTTTGCATCTGGTAAACAAGGTATGGAAGAGAGTATCAAGTTCGGCGTTGTTGCAGCTTGTGATCATCCTCAAATTGCCTACAGCAAAGTGAATTATTCTAAATCTCCTTATGCAAAAGAACCCGGGCAAGTAGTGTCTTATTGTGAGTGTCATGATAACCATGTTTTGTGGGATAAGTTGATGATTTCAAATGCAACAGACGCATTTGAAACAAGAAAGCAAATGCACTTATTGTCGCTCTCAATTGTACTTACATCTCAAGGAGTAACTTTTTTACATGCAGGTACCGAAATTTTGAGAACGAAAAGAGGAGTTGAAAATTCATTCAATGCTGGCGATAGTATCAATGCAATCAATTGGAATGATAAATCACAATACAAGGATGTTTATGAGTATGTAAAAGGATTGATTAAAATGAGAAAAGAGCATCCTGCATTTCGCATGCATACGCAGTCGCAAATAGCCGGACTCATTCGCTTTGATGAACAAACGCCGAAAGGGGTTGTTGCTTATGAAATCAATGGAGCAGGAGTAGGGGACTCATGGAAAAAAATCAGGGTGATGTACAATGGATCTGCTGAGGTAAAACAATTGAATCCTGGAGATGGCTCTTGGAAAGTTTTTGTTTCAAGTAATACTATGCAGACTGCAAAAGCAAATGCAGGAGGCATTCAAAATACAGTGGTCTTGCAACCCTATAGTGCAACTATTTTGTACAAAAATTAATTTATGAAAGAAGTTTATGTGTTATCTGCTGTAAGAACACCTATCGGAAAGTTTGGTGGAGGATTAGCAGGTTTTTCTGCTACAGCGTTAGGTGGCTTTGCGATTGGTGAGGCATTAAAAAAAGCTGTTGTAGATCCGAGCTTGGTTCAGGAAGTGATTATGGGCAATGTATTGTCTGCTAATTTGGGTCAAGCACCTGCCCGTCAGGCTGCATTAGCTGCGGGTTTGCCTGATAATACAGTTTGTACAACAGTTAACAAGGTCTGCGCAAGTGGTATGAAGGCCATTGCTATGGGTGTTCAAAGTATTGTGATGGGTGATGCTGATTGTGTAGTTGCAGGTGGTATGGAAAGCATGTCAAATGTGCCTTATTACGTTGATTCACTTAGATGGGGGTCAAAGTATGGGGATAGAAATATCATTGATGGGTTGGCTAAAGACGGACTGACTGATCCTTATGATAAACAGGCTATGGGATTAGCGGCAGAACACTGCGCAACAGCATGTAAAATTTCTAGAGAAGAGCAAGATGCTTATGCAATTGAAGCATATAAGAGGGCTCAAGCTGCCTGGGGAAAAGGTGCATTTAGCGAGGAGGTAATTCCCGTTTCCATCCCACAGAAAAAAGGTCCTGCTGTTATCATGGATAAAGACGAAGAGCCCTGGGCAGTCAATTTTGAAAAAATACCAACGCTTCAACCCGCATTCATAAAAGAAGGGACAGTCACCGCTGCAAATGCGAGTACTATGAATGATGGTGCAGCTGCATTGGTGCTCATGTCCAAAGAAAAAGCAGATGCTTTAGGATTAAAACCAATTGCGGTTATCATGGGTTATGCCGATGCTGAACAAGAACCTGTATGGTTTACAACGAGTCCTGCTTTGGCTCTCCCTAAGGCCATTGCAAAAGCAGGATTAACAAAAGAACAAATTGAGCTCTGGGAAATCAATGAAGCATTTTCTGTGGTGTCCATTGAAAACGCAAAAAGGTTGGGTATTCAACATGATCAGCTAAATATACATGGAGGTGCCGTTTCTATTGGTCATCCATTAGGTTGTAGTGGTGCTAGAATAATCGTAACCCTAATTCATGCAATGCGTCAAAACAATCTTACTTATGGCGCTGCTGGAATTTGTTATGGTGGAGGAGGTGCTTCTGCCATGGTCTTGCGTGTGCCCCGTTAAGGCTATTCAGCAGAAATACGTAATCTTTTAAAATCAAGCTATTAAAGTTTTTATCTGGCTTGAACCTTTCATAGGTTTACATTGCTATGAGCGAATAGTAGTATTTACTATGAACTTTTGGTAAAATCCAGTTCCACTTCCTGAAATTCCGTTTATCCAACTATCCTTGAGCAGCTCAGCTGTTCTAAGAAAATCCGCAGGCGTCCAGACTATGAAGCCGATAAGTGAAAAAAACGCCTGAAAATACGAACCCCGCAAGTGCGGGGTTTTTATTTTGCACATTTCCTTCCATGCAATACTTTTGCATCACAAAATCTGTTATTATGGGTAGAATCATTGCTTTTAGAGAGGCGCTTAGAGAGGCCATGCAGGAAGAGATGAGAAGGGATGAACGCGTTTTTCTCATGGGTGAGGAAGTTGCTGAATACAATGGTGCCTACAAGGTGAGTCAGGGTATGTTAGATGAGTTTGGACCAAAGCGTGTTATTGATACCCCTATTGCAGAGCTTGGATTCACTGCTGTAGCGGTGGGTGCAGCACAAAATGGTTTGAGGCCAATTGTGGAGTTCATGACCTGGAATTTCGCGGTTTTGCCGTTGGATCAGATTTTGAATACTGCTTCTAAAATGTTAGCTATGAGTGGTGGTCAAGTTGGTTGTCCAATTGTTTTCAGAGGTCCAAATGGATCAGCTGGACAACTTGGAGCTCAGCACTCAACTGCTTTTGAAAGTTTATATGCCAATATTCCTGGCTTGAAAGTAATTTCTGTTTCTAACCCATATGATGGAAAAGGATTGTTGAAGAGTGCCATCAGAGACGATGATCCAGTCGTTTTCATGGAAAGTGAGGTAATGTATGGCGATAAAGGTGAGGTACCAGAAGAAGAATACTTGATCCCGATAGGTAAAGCTGATATCAAGCGACCAGGAAGGGATGTAACCATCGTTTCTTTCAATAAGATGATGAAAGTGGCATTGGCTGCAGCAGAAGAATTGGAGAAAGAGGGAATCAGTGCAGAAGTGATTGATTTGCGTACAATTCGTCCGCTCGACTGGTATACCATTCTTGAGAGTGTGAAGAAGACCAACAGATTAGTAATTGTAGAAGAACAATGGCCTTTCGCTTCTGTGTCTTCTGAAATCACCTATAGGATCCAGAAAGAGGGCTTCGATTACCTCGATGCACCTATCAGAAGAATAACAGCAGCAGATGCGCCAATGCACTATGCGCCAAATCTTGTAGCAGGTTATCTTCCTGATGTTCCTAGAACTGTAAAATTGGTAAAAGAGGTAATGTATATTAAAAAATAGGTCCTTGAAAAAGGCTCTATTTTTTATATCTCTATTTTGTTGCATACAGCTAGGCCAAATACAGGCCCAAACAGATTCCGTAGTTAATGTTCAGGAAGTTGTTGTAAAAGGTTTTGAGTC
>JBEBDP010000266.1:0-10122 GCA_041156925.1 Bacteroidota bacterium
AAGGCGCTTTTACTTTTAATGCTGTTTTTTTTCTCCAGTTCATGGATGTCTGGGCATTTACATGCGCAAATTCAAAATGGGGATAGTTTATTGGTAAATGCATCTGCAGCCTATTTGAAATTAATGGGTGAAAATGCTTCATTATTTAATGGTGCTGAATATGTAAGTCCACGTCAGCAAATTGATGGCTTTCCTTTTTATGGGCAAGAAAACCAATTTAAGGGTACACTTTATTTTTCAGGGGTTTGGTATTTTAACTTACCAATTCATCTGGATTTGGTTAATGATAAAATGTTGATGTGGTCTTTTGATGGTTCACGATTGCTGGTGCTCAATGCAGAAAAAATTGAAAGGGTAAAATTAGGCGAAGCTCAGTTTGTTAATGGGGATCTAATTTCAAATACTGGAGGCTCACCCAAAACAGGCTTTTATCAGCTTATATATGATGGTCGTATAAAAGTCTTGGCAAAAAGGCAGAAGGTGATTGTTCAAAAATCTTCCTCTGACAGGTCATATGCATTTTACAAGGAGTTTATAAAATATTATATCGTTGTGGATGGAAAATGGTCGGAAATTGGCAGCAAGAATTCAGTTTTAAATCTATTATCTGATAAGCGTGATGCCTTAAAGGGCTTTATCAATAAAGAAAATCTGAGCTATAAAAAATCTACTGAACAATTCTTAGAGAAAGTAGTCAGTTTTTACGAAACAGCTAAATAAGTAATGAGGCAACGTTTAACTACATATTGTTTCCTCTTGGTCGTTTTTGTTCTGACGGAACAACCATTGTTTGCTCAGGAAAAAAAGATGTATTCGTTTCAAATGCGTCAAGTAAAATTTGAACAAATTATTGATAGCATTCAAATTAAAACAGGGTTTAAAATATTTTATGACCCAATTAAGTTGGATACACTCGCACAAACTTTTATTGTGGAGGCAAAACCTATTGAGGATGTAATACAAGCACTGATCAAGAATAAATCGCTTCAGTACTTTATTGCTAATTCAAAACAGATATTTATTTATGATAACGCTATAAAGCTAGTCAATGAAGAGCTTTCAAATTTCTGGCTTCAAACGCGAAATGATCAAGTTGAACCTACTGTAATAATTCCTCGGCAGCAAGAAGTTGCAGTTAAGGCAGTCGTTGAGCAATCTGAAAATAAATTGATTGAAGTGGGTTCTAAAGAAAAGCCAAGTAATTCAGCTAAAGTAACTTTGGCGGGTTATATAAAAGATGCGAATGACGGTTCAGGTATTGTAGGAGCAACTGTTTATGCAGTTAATACCAAAGTTGGTGTGGTGACAGATCCCTTTGGTTTTTTCTCAATTAAAATTCCTCCAGGTAGAACAACATTGAATATAAGCAGTGCTGGTATGAAGCCATCTCGAAGAGAAATTATGGCTTATGGTGATGGACAAATTATAGTCGAACTAAAAGAAAACGTACCAACCTTAAAGGCTGTAACCATTGTAGCTGAAAAAAATTCGAATGTTAGGCGAATGCAAATGGGTGTTGAAAAACTCACTGCAAGAAACATCAAATTAGTGCCTGTTTTACTGGGCGAGCCAGATGTGCTAAGGGTATTATTAACCTTACCCGGAGTGACGTCTGTTGGCGAAGCCAGTACAGGATTTAATGTACGTGGAGGTTCTACCGATCAGAATTTAATACTCTTGAACGACGCAACCATTTATAATCCCTCACATGTATTTGGATTTTTCTCAGCGTTTAATCCCGATCAAATTAAAAGTGCAGAGTTGTATAAAAGCTCTATACCTGAACGATATGGTGGCCGACTTTCTTCGGTCTTAGATATAACGACAAGAGACGGTAATGCAAAAAAATGGACAGGCTCGGCGGGTATTGGTCCATTGACAAGCAAAATCAATTTGGAAGGTCCGATTGTAAAAGATAAAACTACTTTGTTAGTGGGTGCTAGAACCAGTTATTCTGATTGGATCATCAAGCAAATCCCCGATCCTATTTACAAGAAAAGTAGTGCCTCTTTTTATGATGTTAATCTTCATTTGTCGCATAAGCTTTCTAAAAAAGATGATTTGTATTTAACGGTTTACAAAAGTGCTGATCAATTCCGTTTGGGAAATGATACCACTTTCAGCTATGCCAATCAAAATATAGTTGCCAAATGGAAACATGTTTTCAATAATAAATTATACACCACGCTAACAGCTGGACAAGATGAGTACAGCTATAGGGTAAAAGGTGATCAGGGTACTGTGAGGGGATACAATCTTAAGTTTGGAATTAAGCAATGGCATGTAAGAAATGAGTTTCTTTATGCGCTTAATAATAAGCACACACTTAATGCTGGAATTACTTGGATGAATTATCAAATTACTCCAGGTGAGATCATGCCTTTTGGTAATGGTTCTAAGGTGGCACAAGATAAAGTGAATGATGAACAAGCAAGGGAAATGGCTATCTATATTGGTGATAAGTATACTATAACCGATAAGCTTTCGGTGAATATTGGATATAGGCACTCATTGTTTCAATCTATAGGGCAGCAGAAAGTGTACGCATATTCACCGGGTCTCCCTCGGGATCAAAGTACTATTGTTGACTCAGTTATTTATGGTAGAGGTAAAGTTGCAAAAACCTATCATGGTCCGGAGTTGAGATTAGCATTGCGTTATACTTTGAGTGAAACAAGTTCTATAAAATTCAGTTACAATAATATTCGTCAGTATATTCATTTGCTTTCCAATACTACTGCAATATCACCGACTGATATTTGGAAATTGAGCGATACACATATAAAACCCCAATTGGGTCAACAAGTATCAATTGGATTTTACAAGGATTTCCCAAAGCAGTCACTGGAAACTTCAATCGAAGTGTATTATAAATCGATAGATAATTTTCTCGATTACAAGAGTGGAGCTCAGATTGTAATGAACAAGCAAATTGAAAGAGACGTATTAACAACAAAGGGAAAGGCATATGGTGCGGAGTTCATGATCAAAAAAACCAGTGGTAAGTTGAATGGATGGATGAGTTATGCTTATTCAAGAATTCTGTTAACTATGGATGACCCTATTGCAGGACAAACAATCAATAAAGGCAATCCCTATCCTGCAAATTTTGATAAACCACATGCCGTAAATGTTGTAGGAAATTATAAGTTTACCCATCGTTATGCATTGTCGGTGAATATGCAGTACAGTACTGGTCGTCCTATCACTTTACCAATTGCCATTTTTGATTTGGCTGGATCTCAACGTGTTTTATATTCTGAGCGCAACCAATACCGCGTGCCGGATTATTTTAGGACAGATATCTCATTTAATATCGAAGGCAACCATCGTGTGAAACAAAAAACTCACAATAGTTGGTCGCTTGGTGTTTACAACTTGACAGGAAGAAGAAATCCTTACTCAATTTATTTTGTTGAAGAAAACGGAAAGATAAAAGGATACAAATTATCGGTTATTGGTACTGCAATTCCATATATCACTTTTAATATTAGATTTTGATGAGGAAGGGATTGATTATATATACTTTATTTATTTTCTTCATATTGTTACAAGCATGCAAAGAGCCTTATTTTCCTGAGGTTGTAGAAGCACCAAATAGTTTCTTGGTGGTAGATGGAATGATTAAAGTGGGTGGGGACTCTACAATAATTAGACTTACGCGGACAAGAAACTTGGTAGATTCAAATGTGCTGATAACAGAGAATGATGCATTTGTAGTTTTGGAAGGGGACAGAGGAGGATTTTATCCATTTTCTAGAATGGGTAATGGTTATTATGGAACAGCACCTTTACAATTAAATACCACTGAAAAGTTCAGTTTAAAAATAGTAACCAGGGATAATAAAGAATACCGTTCTGCATTTGTTCCAGTAAAGCCAACTCCTCCTATTGATAGTCTTTCATGGGTGCGAGATACCAGTGTTACTGTTAGGGTGTCTACTCAAGATCCATCTGGTAAGAGTAGATTCTATCGTTGGGAATTTGAGGAAACATGGGAGTACAATTCATTTTACGAATCTATTTTGGGGTTTGATTATGGCACTAATTTGCCTTTTTATTTGGATCCCAAAGATTATCTCAACCGGTGTTGGTCTAGTGAAAAATCTGCTACTATTTTATTGACCAGTACCAATAACCAAGTAGATGATATTGTTGAAAATTTACCAGTAACTACAATTGTTCAAGGGTCTGATAAGGTAAGCGTTCGATACAGTATTTTAGTCAAGCAATACGCGCTTACCAAAGAGGCCTTTGAATATTGGCAGCTCCTTAGAAAAAATACAAATGAATTGGGTTCCATCTTTGGAAATCAGCCTGCTGAATTGATCAGTAATATCAAATGCGTATCGAATCCTGATGAACCGGTTGTAGGGTTTGTGAGTATATCTTCTGTTCAGCAACAGCGATTATTCATAAGAAGAGGGGAGCTTTCTGGCTGGTATCCAGATTACTCACTTCAGACCTTATGTGAACCTAAAATTGTTGGTCCGGATAGTCTTAGCTATTATTTGCAACGCAATAAAAACTTGATGCAAGCTTACAATATAACTGGTGGGGGAACGGCGCTAGCTGACAAGCGTTGTATTGATTGTAGGATCAGAGGTGGAATAACTAAAATGCCTTCATTCTGGTAAAATGAAAAATCTCTATTTACATAAGACTATTGTATTTATGAAGTCAATTTTAATTGTCTTCTTGTTTCTAAGTAGCAGTACCATGAACACCTATGCTCAACTTGCTAAAAAAAGCATTGGTGTTGAAGTGGTAGATGAGGAGTTTGCATTTCTTCATGTTGCACAAACGGGTTATTTATCTGGAGAAACGATTTGGTACAAGCTGTATTTAACTAATAAGCGGTCAAGTAGATTGTCTTCCCTAAGCAAAGTTGCCTACATAGAGCTTGTCAATAAAGATGGGAATTCCATCATGCAACAAAAAATTGAAATTGAAAATGGATTGGGCAGAGGCTCATGGACCATTCCAGAAAATACAGCTTCTGGTACCTATCAGATTAGGTGTTATGTCAATTCACAGAAACACAACTCAGAATCAATTTATAATATTTCAATTAACATCTTTAATCCATTTATATTACCTGCATCAAACAATGACAAGCATCAGGAAGTAGCTCGTTTAAATCAATCAATCAACAATAAAGAGAAAAACAAAGCTTTGTTATTGGCAAGTAGTTACGATACGATGGTTGTCTCCGGCCTAAAGGGCACATATGGGTTAAGGCAGGAGGTGAAAGTTGGACTTTCAACTGGTTCAGTAGGTGGAGAATTTTCAGTTGCAGTATTCAAGAAAGATGAGTTTGAAAATGAAGAAACTAGTTCAGCGTTGAATTTTATGCCAGCAATAAGTACTGTTAATCCAACATACGAATCAAAGCAATTTCCTAAAGAGTATTTCGGTCACCTTGTTACGGGTACTGTGCTGGATAAACTTACTGGAAAGGTTTTATCCGGTATACGTGTTAATCTAGTTGTAGATGGTGAAAGATTCTTTTTAGGAAGTGATAGGAGCAATGCAGATGGTTCGATTCTTTTTGATGTAGGAAGGCCCTATGGTACGGAGCACTTGACTATTCAGCTTCCTGATAGTCGTGATTCTAATGCAATAGTTCAACTGCATAATCCATTTGTTTCAAATCTTAAACATGCTGTTGTTGGGAAAAATTTTTTTGCTAGCGGAGTCAATCAAGCCCTTCAACAAAGAGTCATCAACCACAATTTGCAAAAGGCATTTGCACAACAGCTTTCAAAAACATTTGTATTACCACATTTTAATGATAGTAGTTTGTTCTATGGCAAACCTGATAAGACCTATTATTTAGACGATTATACTAGGTTTAATACCATGGAAGAGGTGTTGAGAGAATATGTAGTTGAGGTAGAATTGAGAAAACAGTCGCAACAGTATAAGTTTGCCGTACTAGATATTCCCAATAAAAGATCTTTTGATAATAATCCACTTGTTTTAATTGATGGAGTCCCCACAACAGATATCAATAAAGTAGTTGCATTTGATCCATTAAAAGTGAAGCGAATGGATATTGTTGCCAGGAGGTTTTTTATGGGGGATCAAACTTTCGATGGAATTGTTAGCATGGTCACATACAATGGCGACTTAGGTGGCTTTGAGCTAGATTCCCAGACATTAGTAGTTGATTATGCAGGAATACCACTCATAAGGCAGTTTGATGAAGTGAAGTATAGCAGTGAAGGCGCATTCACTAGTCGACGCCCTGATCTACGTTCTTTGCTATATTGGAATCCACAATTGACTACAAAAAAGGGTGAGCTTACTTCATTTTCATTTTTTACTTCAGACCTTTTAGGAGATTATATAATGGTATTGAAAGGTGTTGATCAAAATGGAAAATTGGTCAACCAAACCTATCCTTTTTCTGTAATAGATTAGATACCCTTTTTCCGTAAATTTGGTAAAGCACTAAAATTTTACATCATGCAAGAAGCATATATAGTAGCGGGATTGAGAACTGCAGTGGGTAAAGCAAAGAGAGGTGGTTTCAGGTTCACTCGACCAGATGATTTGGCTATTGAAGTGATTCAGGAATTGATGAAGAAGGTTCCTGAATTGGACAAAAATAGAATAGATGATGTAATTGTTGGAAATGCAGTACCGGAGGCGGAACAAGGACTTCAGGTAGGACGCATTATTGCTGCACGTGCTTTGGGGGAACAGGCACCAGGTATAACAGTCAATCGTTATTGTGCTTCTGGTTTGGAGACAATTGCTATGGCGACTGCCAAAATCAGGGCAGGAATGGCAGAATGTATCATTGCCGGTGGGACAGAAAGCATGAGTTTTGTTCCAGCAGCTGGTTGGAAAACAGTTCCTTCTTATAACATTGCATCAGATGAGCCTGATTATTATATCAACATGGGCCTGACCGCTGAGGCTGTAGCGAAACAATTTAATGTAAGTAGAGAAGCTCAAGATGAATTCTCTTTAGCATCCCACCAAAAAGCATTGCAAGCCATACAAAATGGGAATTTCAAAGAAGGAATAGTGCCTATTACTGTCAATGAAGTTTATCTCGATGAAAAGGGTAAGCGTCAAAAAAGAAGCTTTGTTGTTGATACAGATGAAGGAGTAAGAGCTGATACTACATTAGAAGGACTAGCAAAATTAAAACCAGCATTTGCAGTCAATGGTACTGTAACAGCTGGCAACTCATCGCAAACCAGTGATGGTGCTGCATTTGTAATTGTAATGAGTGAGAAGATGGTTAAAGAACTTGGACTACAGCCTATTGGCCGACTGGTTCATAGTGCTGTGGCAGGGGTCAATCCAAAAATCATGGGTATTGGTCCGGTTGTAGCTATACCCAAAGTACTCAAGCTGGCAGGATTAACGATTGATGATATTGATCTCATTGAACTCAATGAAGCCTTTGCTGCTCAGTCTTTGGCTGTAATTAATGAGTTGCACCTCGATAAATCCAAGATTAATATCAATGGTGGTGCCATTGCCTTGGGGCATCCTCTAGGTTGTACAGGCGCGAAGCTCACCGTTCAATTATTGGGTGATTTAAGGCGTCTCAATAAACGCTATGGCATGGTTTCAGCCTGTGTAGGTGGGGGACAAGGAATTGCGGGAATTATCGAAAGGTTCTAATTTTTTGCAATATTGTTGCAAATTTTATTTTTTTCCTTAGCTTTGACCCATTACTAGATTGATGCGGTTGAAGTTTTTTACAATATCGTTGGTATTACTGCTGAGCAATGTTGTTACTGCTCAATGTATCTTAACTATCAAAGGTGTAGTTAAGGATGCAGATACTCGTTTGGTATTAGAAAAGGCAACAGCAACTATAGTTGAGCTAAAAAAATCTGTTGTAACCAATCAAAAAGGGGAGTATCAATTAAACGGTCTTTGTCCTGGTGATTACACACTTCGCATCAGTCACGCTGGCTGTCAAACCACAGATTATCATTTCCACATCAAAGATGATATGGTAAAACATATCGACCTACCGCACGCGGAAAATGTGTTACAAGAAATTGTAGTGGTAGGAGCATCATCTATTCGTGCAGAAGGAATTACTGGTGAATTGAGGGGAAAGGAACTTGCTGCAACACGTGGATTGACACTTGGGGAATCACTGCAAAGAATTGCTGGTGTTACTGTTTTACAAACAGGAAACAATATCTATAAACCAGTTATTCAGGGATTGCATAGTAGTCGCGTTTTAATTCTTAACAACGGCATCAGACAAGAAGGTCAACAATGGGGTAGTGAACACGCTCCTGAAATTGATCCTTATGTTGCAAATCGCCTCACCGTAATAAAAGGTGCATCATCCGTTCGTTATGGTGGAGATGCAATTGGAGGTGTAGTATTGGTTGAGCCACGCTTGTTGCAATACCATAAAGAGTTGAATGGAGAATTGAACCTTGCTGCTTTTAGCAATAATCGTCAGGGAGTTATTTCAGCTATGGTAGAAAGTAGTTTTGACAAAGCAGAGAAGACTGCGTGGCGTTTACAGGGTACTTTTAAACGTGGTGGTAATGCAAGGACAGCTGAATATTGGCTGAAGAATTCTGGTGTAGAAGAATTTAATATGTCGGCTGCAACAGGATGGAGATCCAAGAACAAAGGAGCTGAACTTTTTTATAGTGTCTTTAATACCCGTATTGGAATTTTTTCAGGCGCACATATTGGCAACCTTACAGATTTAGAAAACCTTATTCGCTTACAAGAGCCGCCTGCTTATATAAAGGATGCTGATTTTAGTTATGTAATTGATCGTCCTTATCAAGATGTGCAACATCACCTGGTAAAACTAAAAGGATTTTCAGAGCAAGTTGGTAAAAGTAGAATCAGTCTTACTTTTTCCTCTCAATTAAACATCAGAAAGGAATTTGATATTACCAGATCAGAAACCGAACAGCCTCAATTGCAATTGAATTTACTAACCAATATGGCTGATTTGGTTTGGGAGCATTTTGGTGACACCCGACTTAAAGGTTCTATGGGTTTAAATGTTATGCATCAGCAGAATTCAATCAACTACCGTTATTTTATACCCAATTATCAGGGACTAGATCTTGGCTTTTGGATTGCTGAAAAGTACAAATACAAAAAGTGGCAAGTTGAAGGTGGATTAAGGTATGATTATAGAGCTCGATTTGCAATAACTGATAATGATAAAGCGCCTTACGATGTATTAATTGGAAATGCGTTGGTTGCGGGAGATCCATACGGAAATAGAAAATTTAGTGGACTTTCAGGTACAGGTGTTGTAGCCTATACATTCAATGAAAATCTTAGAGCATCTGTTACTGCTGCTACTGCATGGAGAGCCCCTCAAATGAATGAGTTGTTTAGCAATGGCCTGCATCATGGAGCTGCAAGAATTGAAAGAGGAGATCCAATGATAAACCCTGAGCGCGCGTATAGTTTGTTGGGAAATTTATTGTACAACAATAGTAAATGGGAAATCGATTTTGGTATTTATAACAAAGTCATCAATGATTTTATTTATTTGAGACCAACCTATCCTGCATTACTCACTATTCGAGGTGCTTTTCCAGCATTTGATTTTGCACAAACCGATGCGGTGTTGACTGGATCTGATATCAATGTTGGGTATAAATTTAATAATCATTTAAGCTCTCATATTAAGGCTTCAATATTAAGAGCATATGATCGTGGACAAAATACTTGGCTGATACAAATGCCATCTGATCGATATGAAGCAGAACTTAATTATGTGTTTGTTGATGGTAGAAAACTAAAGCAACCATCTGTGAAGTTGTCTTATCAATATGTAACGGAACAAAAGCGAGTACCACCTACGGGAAATATTAAAGTAATCAACCAAAATGGACAGGAATCGATGGAGTCAGATTATATGGCTCCTCCGCCGGCATATGGACTAGTGAATTTTGAAGCAGCTGCTGGTATGGAGTTGATAAAGAAAAAGATTGATATCGTTTTTGGTGTTACTAATGTGTTCAATGTTGCGTATCGCGATTATATGAATGCTTTCAGGTATTTCGCTTTAGATAGAGGAAGAAATATTTCACTTAAAATAAAAATGCCCTTTTAAATCTAAGTATTATGAAAAAGAATGTTTTATTTTCTGCA
>JBEBDP010000267.1:0-5436 GCA_041156925.1 Bacteroidota bacterium
AAATAATACAGCGGCTGAACCATGAACTAGAATTATAAAAAAGCCATCCTTATTTGGATGGCTTTTTGCAACAAGCTGGAAGTTTGTCGTAGGCGTCTTTAGCTGCCTTAATCTCTTCTGCATCATAACCAACATTTGCAATTGCAGTCTTGATGTTTTCAAGGTTGGTTCTATCGGTTAAATAAGTAACTGTTGTCTTTTTTTGTTTTGGGTTGACAACCACTTTAGTAACACCTTCCTCGTATTTCAAATACTCTTCAATCTTATTCTTACACATATCACATTGCACAGATGGGGTATTGATGGTTACAGTAATAGGCTTTTTCTGTTGCGCATTCGCACCAACTGCAAAACCAAGCATCAATAACAAGATCAACTTTTTCATGATGGATAATTTTATATAAAGTTAGTCTATCTCCCCCATCCTGCTGGGTCCTGACTCCATTTTAACAAGGTGTTTTGGTCGTGTTCAGCAATCAATCCTTTTTCCACTGCAAGTGAAATCATGGCAGGATAATTGGTAAGAGAAACAAATTTAACTCCGGCCTCTTCACAGGCTTTATTGGCAACCTCAAATCCATAATTAAAAATTGAAACCATACCAACTACTTCGAGTCCGGCTGCTCTCACCACATCAACCACTTGCAAACTGCTCTTTCCGGTAGAAATCAAATCTTCTATAATAACTGTCTTCATTCCCTTCTCGTAATACCCTTCAATTTGATTACCCAAACCATGCTCTTTTGGTTTTGGACGCACATAGATATAAGGAAGTTTCAATTGATCCGCTGACATCGCACCCCAGGCAATACCTGCAGTGGCAACACCTGCTAATAATTCAGCTTCAGGAAACTGTTCGAAAAGCACATTGCACATTTCACTTTTGATGAAATCACGCACATAAGGATAACCCAATACTTTTCTGTTATCACAATAAATTGGGCTCTTCCATCCGGAAGCCCAAGTAAATGGTTCTTTGGGGTTCAATTTTACTGCATTAACTTGTAGCAGTTTTTCGGCGACTGTTTTTTCGTTTGTCATGGTACAAAAATCAAACAAGCCAACCAATTTTTGAAATTAAGTTATGTACATCACTATCCACGAACCTAACGGCGTAATCCAACTGGAGTCTGAACAAGCATTCAAAGACTATACCAAGGATAAAACAATTATAGAAGCAGCAGGCGGACTGGTTTTCAACGAAAAAAATGAACTTCTGATGATCTTCCGCAGAGGATTTTGGGATCTACCTAAGGGTAAATTGGATGAAGGTGAAACATTAGAACAATGTGCAGTAAGAGAGGTGCAAGAAGAGACCGGTATACAAAACATCAAGTTAGGCAGCTTTCTTACTACAACTTACCATACCTATTCGCATAAAGGACAAACAATTCTTAAACCATCGCATTGGTATAAAATGGTGAATTGGGGTAATGAAACACTAATCCCTCAGACCGAAGAAGATATAACAGCAATTCAATTTGTCTCAAAGGAAATGGCACATAAACTGCTGGATGAAATGTATCCAACCATTAAGCTTGTTGTTGAGCAATACTTTTAGCAACAACCTCTGGTAGGAACAAGGATGCATCTCCTCCGTTTCGGATGATGTCTCTTACAATGGTTGATGCAACGGAAGTGTATTTGGGCTCACAAGTCAGGAATACAGTTTCAATTGCCGGATCTAGTGTTCTATTGGCATCAGCAATTGTTTTTTCATATTCAAAATCACTCACGTAACGAATACCTCTGAGTATATGACGAGCTCCAACTTCTTTACAGAAATTGACAGTCAGTCCTTCGAAAACAGCAGCGACAATCTTGGTTTCGCCCTTGAAAATCTCTTCAATCCATGTCTTTCTTTGATCTGGACTAAACATGGGGGCTTTTGAGGCATTTATACCAATGGCAACGATTATTTGATCAAACATCGGCATAGCGCGCTTAATTACGTCTACATGTCCCAATGTTATTGGATCAAATGTCCCTGGAAAAACACAGATTCTTTGCATGGTAGTTGTTTTAGGCTGTAGCCTCTTTTCTGCCCGAAAGTAAGTATAAAACAGCCATTCTAACAGCAACCCCATTTTCTACTTGATCGAGGATAATAGATTGTCCGCTGTCAGCAACATCTGAATCAATTTCCACCCCTCGGTTAATGGGACCAGGATGCATGATCAAGATATCTTTCTGAATACTTTGTAAAAGTTGCTTGGTGATTCCGTAAGCTTGATTGTATTCTCTTAAGGATGAAAACAAGACTTGGTTCTGTCTTTCCAATTGAATTCTTAACACATTGGCTACATCACACCACTCAAGTGCTTCTTTAACATTGTAGGTCACATTGATTGGAAATGAATCTTTTATGTGCTTTGGCATCAAAGTAGGCGGACCAGCCAAGGTAACTTCTGCTCCCATTTTGGTGAGCAAGTAAATATTACTTAAAGCTACCCTTGAATGCATGATATCACCAATGATGGCTATCTTTTTTCCTTTTAAGGTTCCCAGCTTTTCTGTGATACTCAAAGCATCAAGCAGGGCCTGAGTTGGGTGTTCATTGATACCATCACCTGCATTGACTATTGCCGCAGGTATATGTTGGGATAGAAAATGTGGCGCACCTGTAGCACTATGCCTCATCACCACCATATCCACTTTCATAGAAAGGATATTGTTGACAGTATCCAAAAGGGTTTCACCTTTTGAAACAGAAGATCCACTTGCAGAAAAGTTGATGGTATCAGCACTTAGCCTTTTTTCAGCCAGTTCAAAAGAGATTCTTGTCCGGGTTGAATTCTCATAAAAGAGATTGACAATCGTGACATCCCTCAGGGAAGGAACCTTTTTGATTGGACGCTGTAAAACTTCTTTGAATTGTTTGGCAGTATCTAAAATGAGTTGGATATCCTCTGGAAGGAGGTCTCTAATGCCGAGTAAGTGTTTTGAACTAAGATGCATTAGGATGCAAAGTTATAGGATTGAGGTATAAAAAGCCAATAAAATTTAAATTCAAATACTATCATATAAAACCACACGTTTCTCTTCCCCCCAATACACCTTCACCTTCTGTGTTACGATGGAATCAATAGATTTACCAACATAATCTGGCTGAATAGGTAATTCTCTGCTGAATTTCCTATCTACCAGTATACAGAGTTCCACTTTTTGAGCACGTCCATGATCAAGTAAGGCATCCATCGCCGCCCTAATTGTACGCCCCGTATACAATACATCATCGATAAGTATCACCTTTTTGTTTTCAATTGAAAAAGGCAATTCTGTTATGCTGGGAATATGTATTTGCCCCCTGAAATCATCCCTATAGAAAGTAATATCCAACTTTCCATAATTGAGTTTCACCTCAGGATGCATTTCCTTGATGTACTGGGTGATAAAATCACTAATGGCAATACCTCTTGGTTGGATACCGATAATACAAGTATCTGTGAAGGGATAATGATTTTCAATAAGCTCGTGGGCCAACCTTTTAAGGGTCAGCGTCAACTGCTTTTCTTCCATGATGGTAGTAACGCCTTTCATGTTATTCAAATCTTGCATAAATATAATGGTTCATTTCTGCAAGAACTAATCTTCCTGCAAGAATGGATAGCGATAATCTTTAGGTGGTTCGAAGGTTTCCTTCACTGTTCTCACACTCAACCATCTGTTAAGGTTCAACATGAAGCCAGCTTTATCATTGGTTCCAGATGCTCTACCACCACCAAACGGTTGTTGTCCTACAACTGCCCCAGTTGGCTTATCATTGATGTAGAAATTACCGGCAGCATGTTTTAAAACTTGAGTTGCTTCAACAATTGCTGCACGATCAGCTGAGATAATTGCACCAGTCAACGCATATGGAGAAGTCTCATCTACGAGATGAAGCGTTTCTGAATACTTCTTTTCAGGATAGACATACATGGTTAAAACTGGACCAAAAATTTCCTCACACATGGTAGTATACTTTGGATCAGTTGTCTCAATAACTGTTGGCTCAATAAAATACCCCTTGCTCTTGTCGCAATTACCACCAGCTATTACTTTCACTTTTGATGAACGCTTTGCTTTATCGATATATGCTTTGATCTTGTTGAATGATTTTTCATCAATAACGGCATTGATGAAGTTGCTCATGTCTTCAACCGTACCCATTTTGAAGCTATTGATACCTTCTATCAATTTTTTACGGACTGCTGCAGCTAAGTTCGATGGAATATAGGCACGAGATGCAGCAGAACATTTTTGTCCTTGATATTCAAATGCACCTCTCAACAATGCAGTTGCAACAACATCTGCATCAGCTGAAGGATGCACCATTACAAAATCCTTACCACCTGTTTCACCTACTATTCTTGGGTAAGAACGATACATGCCTGTATTGGCACCGATGGTCTTCCACATTTGATTGAACACACCAGTTGATCCTGTAAAATGAACGCCAGCAAACTGAGGATGTGAGAAACAGATATCACCTAAAACAGGACCATCAACATAAATTAAGTTGATAACACCATCTGGCAATCCTGCCTCTTTTAAAACTTGCATGAACATTTGTGCAGAATATACTTGTGTGTTTGCACACTTCCAAACCACTGTATTGCCGCACAAGGCAGCAGATGCAGGTAAATTACCACCAATTGCAGTAAAGTTAAATGGAGTGACTGCCAACACAAAACCCTCTAGTGGTCTGTATTCAAGCCTATTGTGCATACCTGGAGCACTGATAGGTTGTTGTGCATAGATTTCACTCAAATAATGAACGTTGAATCTCAAAAAGTCGATCAACTCACAAGCTGCATCTATTTCTGCTTGGTAAACATTTTTACTTTGTCCCAACATGGTAGTACCATTCATGTAAGGTCTATAACGGCCGGCAATGAGATCGGCTGCTTTTAAGAAAATAGCTGCACGACTTTCCCATGGCATGGACTCCCAATCTGCCTTTGCTGCTAAGGCAGCATTGATTGCAGCTTTCACATGTTTACCTTCCCCAAAATGAAAATGACCAAGTATATGCTTTCTTTCATGAGGAGGACGAATGGCTATTTTGTTGCCTGTTCTCACTTCCTTTCCACCAATATACATTGGTACATCAACCTGAGTTGATTTTAATTCAGCTAAAACTTCTTTTAATCTTGCACGCTCAGGTGTACCTGGTGCATAACTCAATACGGTTTCGTTCTTAGGCAGAGGCAAACTGTAATGACCGTTATTCATTTCAATTAAATTTTATTTTTAGTATTAAGAGACATTTTCTTTTTCCATCATGAGATAAGCTTTGATGAATCCATCCAGATCACCATCCATCACTGGCTGCACGTTACCCACTTCAAAATCAGTCCTGTGGTCTTTGATCATTTTATAAGGATGGAATACATAGCTTCGAATCTGACTTCCCCACTCTATTTTTTTCTTTGAAGCATTGTTGGCATTTTT
>JBEBDP010000268.1:0-4530 GCA_041156925.1 Bacteroidota bacterium
GGTTTTTTGGGATCAAAGAATTCCCCCACTTCACCCGTTTCATAATTGAATTGACGGTATGGATAGTTGTTACCAATAAACATAGGCCATCCAAAGAAACCTGCTTTCTTGGCTTGGTTCAGCTCATCATATCCTCTTGAACCTTTTCTTGCAGGATCATCTTCGTTGGCATCCGGACCAACATCGCCCCAATAGAGATAACCGTTTTTCTTGTCGACTGAAATTCTGTATGAATTTCTAGTACCCATAGTATAAATCTCAGGTCTGGTCTTAGGCGTTCCTACAGGAAACAAGTTTCCTTCTGGAATAGAATAAGAACCATCGGTGTTGACAATAATTCTCAACACCTTACCTCTTAAATCGTTGGTGTTGGCAGAACTTCTTCTTGCATCCCATTGCTCAAAACCTTCTCGGTTATCAATTGGACCATAGCCTTCCAATTTATATTTTGAATTGTTTTGATCAAATGGTGTTGCGTTATCGCCAGTTGATAAAAACAATTCTCTGTTCTTACCAAAGGTTAATGATCCACCAGTGTGACAACAAATCTTTCTGGTTGATGCAACATCCAAAATTTTCTTTTCAGACTTCAAATCAAGTTTTCCATCCTTAAATACAAAACGAGATAGTCTGTTTGCAGCTGTATCATTTGTTGCATAATACATGTAGATGTAATTGTTATTGGCAAAATCAGGATCTGCTGTAATGCCCATCAATCCTTCTTCTGCATTAACACCCGGAACACCTGATCTTGCATACAAATCAAACTTTGCAACAAGATTCAATTTTTTTGTAGCGTTATTATAATGTAATACTTGCCCTTTTCTTTCTACCACCAAGATATCAAGATTTGGAAGTACGGCTAATTCTGTCGGCTCGTCAAATACACCACCCGCTAAAACATTTTTTGTGAAACGATCTTCCTCTGGAACATTTTGTGTTTTTGCTTTTGTATAATCTGGTTTTTGTCCGTTACCAATGGCATATTGTATGCCACCTAAAATATGTCTTAAAAAAGCAGGCTCTGCAAAAGATTCATTGGTATGTCCTAGTTCTGTATAAAAAGATCTTCCACCATCAAACTCATGGTACCATGCCATAGGATGATTGGCTCCATTCTCTCCGCCTTTATAAGAAGATTCATCTATGCTGATCAACACATTCACATGATCAGGAACTTTTTTAAAATTGTACCACTCATCTACTCTTTCCCATACTTCTGGTAAATGTGATGTACTTGGATGGTATCTATCTTTTACAATTAATTTTGCTTGCTGATTTTGTGGATGGCTTTTAAAGTAAGCACCAGAAAGCCTTCCATACCAAGGCCAATAATATTCGCAATCAGTAGCCGCGTGTATACCTACATATCCACCGCCTGATTGAATGTATCTTTCAAAAGCAGCTTGTTGCACATGATTGAGTACATCACCTGTTGCGCTCAAAAAAATCACAGCATTGTATTTTTTTAAATGTTCATCTGTGAACATGTTTGCGTTTTCTGTAGTATCTACAGTAAATCCATTTTCTTTTCCCAACTGCATTATCGCAGCTTGTCCGTATGGAATAGATCCATGTCTGAAACCTGCCGTTTTGGAAAACACCAGAACAGATGACTGTGCAAATGATGATACTGATAATAACAAGAATGCAGCAACCGCTACTAACCTGAATTTAAACATGTGTTGTTTGTTTACAATGAAAATGACCTCTTTCTGTAGAGGTCACAAAATTAGATGTAAAAAACGCCGCAAAATTGCGGCGTTGAAGATATTTGATAAAATAAGTAGATTTTTTACAACTCTTTAATCTTTATGTCACGGTACCAGACCTTATCGCCGTGGTCCTGTAATACAATTCTTCCCTTTCGAAAAGTACCGAACCCTTTCATGGTCTTGAACTTACTGCCCGCAACCAACTTGTTCCAATTTTCATCACCCACAACTGTTGAAACCACTGTTTCTCCATTGAGAATGAGTTGAAGATTGTTGTTGTTGTAAATCACCTCAGCATGGTTCCATTCACCCGCAGGTTTTACGGTCTCCTTGCTGCATGAAATAAGGTCATAAAGGTCACCAGCTCTGTGTTTTGTGATTTTTGCGTCTGGATGTTTACTGTTGTCCAACACCTGCATTTCCATGCCGGTTAAATAGGACTTCTTATACATCGAGTCTTCCTTTACACCAAAGATGATACCGCTGTTTCCGCCTTCAGATATTTTCCACTCCACACTCAAGTGATAGTTTTCATACTCTTCGTCGGTTGTGAGATCACCACCAGTTTTTACACCCGGCTTATTAACAGGAGTAAATGTTAGAAGTCCGTCTTCTACCTGCCAAGATTCACCAGTGGCTTCACCACGATAAATATGCCAGCCTTTTTTAGACTTCCCATCAAAAAGCGACTTCCATCCTTTTTTTGCAGGAACATCATCTTTGTTAGGAACAGCAGCAATAAAGAGCAATAAAACAGCAATCGTTGATAGTAATTTCATGTGGCTTATTTTTTCATGGAAAGGATATACTCCACCATAGCAGAAGCATCTTCCTCACTTACGTTTGGATGACCTGCCATTGGAATTTCACCCCAGTTACCCTGACCGCCTTTGATGATCTTTTCAGCAAGCATTTTGATGTTTGCTTCATTGCTTTCGTATTTCTTGGCAACATCTTGGTAAGCAGGACCAATCAATTTTGAATCGTCTTTGTGGCAAGTGCGGCAATCAGATGCTTCAATCAATGCCTTACCATCTTTCTTTGCTACTGCTGGAGCTTCAGCTGGAGCAACTTCTTCAACTGTTGCGTTGCTGATGGGCTTTGCTTCTGTTGATTCAGTGCTCTCACCGCCACCGCATGCATACAATCCAGCAGCAATCATCATTGTTAAAAGTACTTTTTTCATTTTCTGGTTTTTGGGTTTATTTGTTTGTTTTAAATGCCTAAAATTTTCTTGTTGAAAGCCTCATCGCTGCCCGTCCCTGCAAAATCATCGAAAGCCTTCTCCGTTACACGAATAATCTTGTCCTTGATAAACACAGCTCCCTCTTTTGCACCATCCTCTGGATGTTTAATGGCACACTCCCATTCCATCACCGCCCATCCGCTGTAATCATAAGCAGACAACTTGCTGAAGATAGAAGAGAAATCAACCTGACCATCCCCTAAAGAACGGAACCTTCCTGCCCTGTTGATCCAACTCTGGTAGCCACCATAAACTCCCTGCTTACCAGTTGGGTTGAACTCAGCATCCTTAACATGGAACATTTTGATGCGCTCATGATAATGATCGATATAAGTGAGGTAGTCCAAACACTGTAAAACAAAATGGCTTGGATCATACAACAAACATGCTCTTTTGTGATTATTCACTTTTTCAAGGAACATCTCATAAGAAACACCATCATGCAAATCCTCACCAGGATGAATCTCATAACAGAGATCAACCCCATTTTCATCAAATACATTTAATATAGGTAACCAGCGATTGGCCAACTCTGTAAAACCAGTTTCCACCAATCCAGCAGGTCTTTGTGGCCAAGGATAAACCGTATGCCACAACAAAGCACCACTAAAAGTAGCATGAGCATTTAAGCGGAGATTAGCAGATGCTTTCGCCGCATATTTGAGCTGTTGTACGGCCCATTCGGTCCTGGCTTTGCTATTTCCTCTTACATTTTCAGGAGCGAAGCCATCAAAAAGGGCATCGTAGGCAGGGTGGACAGCCACCAGTTGTCCTTGAAGATGCGTAGATAATTCGGTAATCTGTAAACCCGCTTCCTCGACTATTCCCCTAATTTCATCTGCATATGTTTGACTTTCAGCAGCCTTTTGGAGGTCAATACACCTAGGGTCCCAGCTCGGAATTTGAACACCGACGAACCCAAGAGAGGCAGCCCATTTGCAGATAGAAGAGAGATTATTAAAAGGAGGTTGATCACCCATAAACTGGGCTAGGAAAATACCGGGACCTTTTATTGTTTTCATGATTGTATGATTTAATTACACCGTGTGAGGTGTCCATTTTTGTTCCGACTGAGAGGAGAGGACCACATTGTCGATGAAAGCCATACCTCTTATACCATCTTCAACACCAGGAAAATCGAGCATTTCTGGCGTTGCTTCTTTGCCATCCATTTTTGCGCCTAGTGTTAGGGCAAAATTTCTATAGATATTGGCAAACGCCTCAAGATATCCTTCTGGGTGACCACCTGGTGTTCTAGCATTATGGACTGCAAAAGAAGAAAGTCTATCTGCATAGTTTCCACCAGCCCTAAAGATTTGCGTAGGTTGATCCAACCACTTTACTAACATGGTATTGGGTTCGTGTTGTGCCCATTCTAGTCCACCTTTTTCTCCATATACGCGAATCTTGATTCCATTTTCTTCACCAGCGGCTACTTGTGATGCCAATAATACCCCTGCTGCACCATTTTCAAATTTCAACAACACGTTGCCATCATCATCCAGCATCCTTCCCTCAACCATTACATTGAGGTCGGCGCAGATATGTGAAATTTTCAATCCGCTGATG
>JBEBDP010000269.1:0-2959 GCA_041156925.1 Bacteroidota bacterium
CCCATTGAACGAATCTGATCGGGAGTTGGACCAATAAATTTGATGCCATGCTCACCACAGATTTCAGCAAATTTTGCATTCTCTGCAAGAAAACCATAGCCAGGATGCACTGCATCTGCATTGGTAATTTCCATGGCCGACATCAGGTGAGGAATATTTAAATAAGAATCAGCACTTGAAGGCTTACCTATGCATACTGCTTCATCAGCAAATCTCACATGTAGACTGTCTTTATCTGCAGTTGAATAAACCGCGACAGTCTTGATACCCATTTCTCTACATGTCCTGATCACCCTTAAAGCAATTTCTCCTCTATTGGCGATCAATATCTTTTTGAAATTTTTCTTAGAATCTTTGGTCATGCCACATTTTTAGATGAAAAAATAAACCTGCTTTCCAAAATGGACTATGCAGGCTCAACAAGGAACAGAGGCTGATCGTATTCAACTGGAGAAGCATCTTCTACCAATATTTTTACAATCTTACCACTCACTTCACTTTCAATTTCATTGAAAAGCTTCATGGCTTCAATTACACAGACCACCTTACCATTCCTTACTTCATCCCCTTCTTCTACGAAATTAGGCTTGTCAGGTGCCGGCTTACGGTAAAAAGTACCAATCATTGGACTCTTTATGGTAATCAAATTATCTGCTGCTTTTGGAGCGGCAGCTGGTGCAGCTGCTGCAGGAGCTGAAGCAACAGGAGCTGCTGCAACTGGCATAGCTTGCATTTGAGGAAGCGCCTGCACTGGAGCGGCAGTCACATATTTATCCTCTTTCTGCTTAATGGTAATTTTGATGTCTTTTTCCTCAATGGTCAGTTCGCTGATATTTGATTTATTGACCATTTTAACGAGATCCTGAATTTGCTTCAAATCCATTTTAATAAATTTTTGGGTTGAAATCGGGAGGTAAAGGTGAGAGAAAAACAATTACCCGCCAAATTAAATTTGGCCCATTTTTTATGTAAAAAGCCCCTATTTTATGAAAAAAAGGGGCTTTTTTGGTCGATTTTATCGAAAAATCAATAAAAACTAGTCTTTTACTCTTTCGATATATTCACCGGTTTTGGTATTGATTCTGATTACATCTCCTTCATTTACAAATAAAGGAACCATAACTGTTGCGCCAGTTTCAACTGTAGCAGGCTTCAACGTACGGGTTGCAGTATCACCCCTTAAACCAGGTTCAGAATAAGTAACCTTTGAAACTACTTTATCAGGTAGCTCTACGCTCATCGGTAATTCAGTTTCAGTGTTGAACAATACAGAAACTTCTTGTCCATCGCTTAGAAATTGAGGCGCATCTACTAAGTTTTCAGCAACTGCTACCTGCTCAAAGGTTTCGTTGTCCATGAAATTAAATCCAGTCTCATCTTTATAGAGATATTGGTAACTCTTTCTTTCAACCCTTACCGGGAAGATAGTATCACCACTGTTCCATGTTTTTTCAATAGATCGATTATTATCAACACCCTTGAGCTTTGCCCATACCTTAGCAGCTGCTCTAGCTGTCTTGTTTTCACCGAATTCAATTACTGTGTAAAGGCTACCATCCAATTTGATGATAAGACCTCTTGAGATATCTGACGTATTTGCCATAACTGTGATTTGAGGGGGCAAAGGTAATCCAATTTGGCAAATAACACCATACCTTTGCGGCGCAAACAATCTATCTTACCTATAAATTAAAAAAAATGAAAGTAACTGTAATTGGAGCTGGTGCTGTTGGTGCAACTTGCGCCGATAATATTGCACGCGCAGGCGTATGTACCGAATTGGTTTTACTTGATATCAAAGAAGGATTTGCAGAAGGTAAAGCACAAGACATGCAGCAGACTGCGGCATTACTTGGGTTTGATACCAAGATTACGGGATCAACCAATGATTATTCAAAAACAGCGGACAGCAATGTAGTTGTTATTACATCTGGCATTCCACGTAAACCAGGAATGACCCGTGAAGAATTAATCGGCACCAATGCAGGTATAGTGAAGACCGTTTGTGAAAACGTATTGAAATATTCTCCTAATACCATCATCATTGTGATCAGCAATCCAATGGATACCATGACCTACCTCGCTTTGAAATCTACTGGTTTACCAAAGCACAGAATTATTGGTATGGGTGGAACACTCGATAGCAGTCGCTTTAAATACCAACTATCACAACACCTTGGTTGCAGCGCTGGTGATTTGAATGCTATTGTTATAGGCGGACATGGAGATACCACCATGATTCCTTTGATCAGCAAAGCAACATGGAACAGCATTCCTGTTTCACAATTCCTTAGCCAAGAACAACAAGATAAAATTGTTGCTGATACAATGGTAGGTGGCGCAACTCTTACTAAGCTCATTGGTACTTCTGCTTGGTACGCACCAGGTGCAGCCGGAGCAGCGCTTGTAAGCAGCATTCTAAGAGATGAAAAGAAACTATTCACTTGTTGCGTTGCCTTGGATGGTGAATACGGACAAAAAGATATTTGCCTTGGCGTTCCTGTAGTAATCGGAAAAAATGGTTGGGAAAAAATCCTTCCACTTGAATTGAATGCAGCAGAACAAGAAGCGTTTGAAAAAAGTGCAGTTGCAGTTCGTTCAATGAATGAAGTGTTGGGATAGAAATAGGGATAAGGGATAAGGGAATAGGGGTTAGCAAAGTAAACTAATCCCTATTCCCTTTTTACTATTACCTATTCTTCCACATAATCCAAATCCTTGTGGAATGTCTCTTCCGTTTTATACAAGGCTATCAGAGCAATTCCAATTACAATTATTCCTGTTACAATTCCGCTCTTCACCATTGACCATTGTAGTGAGTGAATGAAATAACCATTGAACAACATGTTCATCAATGGTAAGGAGCCTCTAACCATATTCGGTATGGTGGTTGCTGCAGTAGCTCTTATGTTTGTCCCGAAATGTTCTGCACCCATGGTGACTATTATTGCCCAGAATC
>JBEBDP010000270.1:0-3720 GCA_041156925.1 Bacteroidota bacterium
ACTAAGAACTTTAAATAATAGTTTCGGGTTATGGGTTTAATCCTTAGGGGGTTTGTAAGCATGCTTACAAACCCCCTAAACTTTTCTATCTTTGCGCCTTTGAAATCAGTATGCAAACGAGTTACAAGGAATACGGACAATTGAATCTTCCTGCTTTTGAGCGGGATATGTTGGCTACATGGGACAAAGAACAGTCGTTTCTAGAAAGTATTAAACACAGAGATGGTGCCAAGCCTTTTGTGTTTTATGAAGGACCACCAAGTGCCAATGGAATGCCTGGTATTCACCACGTTATTTCCAGAACCCTAAAGGACATGGTTTGCCGTTATAAAACCATGAAAGGTTTCCAAGTCAAAAGAAAAGGTGGATGGGATACCCATGGATTACCAGTAGAACTAGGCGTTGAGAAAGAGTTAGGCATTACCAAAGAAGATATTGGCAAAAAAATTACTGTCGCTGAATACAACCAAAAATGCCGCGAAGCGGTATTGAGGTACAAGGATAAATGGGATGATATCACCCGTAAAATGGGTTATTGGGTTGATCTGGATAATCCATATGTCACTTTTGAAAATGATTATATTGAATCGCTTTGGTGGTGCTTGAAGACTTTGTACAACAAAGGCTTGCTTTACCAAAGTGTTAGCATTCAACCTTATTCACCTGCAGCTGGAACTGGCTTAAGTTCACATGAGTTGAACCAACCAGGTACTTATAAAGATGTAAAAGATACTTCTGCTGTTGCCCTTTTCAAAATCAATGCCGAAAAGAACCAAGCACATGCTGGTCAACAGCAAATAAACAATTGGGTAGGACAGTCGGCTCCCGTTTACTTCATGGCTTGGACTACCACACCTTGGACACTTCCTTCCAATTTAGGTTTGACCGTAGGTGGTTCTATTGAGTACAGCCTTGTTTCTACTTTCAATCCATATACTGGCGATAAAGTTAATGTGATTTTAGCTACAGCCTTGCTTGGTAAATATTTCAATGCTGAAGCAGCGGAACTTTCATTTGACGAATTCAAAACAGGAGATAAACTTATTCCTTGGAAAGTGCTAGGAACCTTGACCGGCGCAGCAGTTGAGGGTATGTATTACGAACAACTGATGCCTGCAACAGCCAATTCAATGGATGCAATTTTATCTATTACACCTGATGCAGATCCATTCAAAGTGGTGGTTGGAGATTTCGTAACAACTGAAGATGGTACAGGTATAGTGCATACTGCTCCTGCATTTGGTGCGGATGACTTTAAAGTAGGAAAGAAGAATCATTTAGGTATTCTTACACTGGTTGATAGAGAAGGAAAATTTGTGGACGGCTTGGGAGAATTCAGTGGCAGGTATGTAAAGAACTACAAGAATGATGAACAATATATTGATGTCAATGTAGACATCTGTGTTCAATTGAAGAAAGACGGTAAGGCATTTAAAGTTGAAAAATACGAACACAATTATCCGCATTGCTGGAGAACAGATAAGCCAATCCTATATTATCCATTGGATGCTTGGTTTATCAAAACAACTGCCTTGAAAGATCGAATGGTGGAATTGAACAAGACCATTCAATGGAAACCAAAATCAACAGGGGAAGGTCGTTTTGGCAATTGGTTGGAAAACATGGTGGATTGGAACCTCAGTAGAAGCAGGTTCTGGGGAACACCTCTTCCCATTTGGCGCACAGAAGATGGGTCAGAAGAAATTTGTATTGGTTCAGTAGAGGAACTCAATAATGGTATTCAACAAGCAGCTGCTGTTTTAGGTGGAAATACCAATGCAGCCTTTGTAAAAGAGGGTATACAAGATTTACACAAGCCTTATGTTGATGATGTAGTGTTGGTAAGTGCTTCTGGTAAGCCAATGAAACGTGTACCTGATTTGGTGGACGTTTGGTTTGATAGTGGAGCGATGCCTTATGCACAGTGGCACTATCCATTTGAGAACAAAGCCATGGTTGAAAATGGTGAAGCATTCCCAGCAGATTTCATTGCTGAAGGTGTGGATCAAACCCGCGGTTGGTTCTATACACTTCATGTTTTGGGTACTTTACTATTCGATAGTGTTGCTTATAAAACGGTTGTTTCAAACGGATTGGTGCTAGACAAGAATGGCAACAAAATGAGTAAGCGTCTCGGTAATGTTGTTGATCCATTTGCAACCATCGATACGTATGGAGCAGATGCTACAAGATGGTATTTGATTACCAATGCATCACCTTGGGATAATTTAAAATTTGACCTTGATGGTATCAAGGAAGTCCAAAGAAAATTCTTCGGTACACTTTACAATACCTATCAATTTTTTGTGCTTTATGCAAATGTAGACGGGTTTACCTATAAAGAACCTGATGTACCATTTGCGGAGCGTCCGGAGATTGACAGATGGATTTTATCTAGTCTTCAAACCTTGGTGAAGGTTGTTAATAAACACATGGATGATTATGAGCCAACCCTTGCTGGGCGTGCAATTGATGAGTATGTTGATGAGTTATTGAGCAACTGGTATGTAAGGTTATCAAGAAGAAGGTTTTGGAAAGGAGAGTATGGTACAGATAAAATAAGTGCATATCAAACATTATATACATGTTTGCTGACAGTCGCCAAACTTGCTGCACCCATTTCACCGTTTTTCACTGATTCGCTTTTTAGAAACTTGAATGAGGTTACTGGAAAAGAAAATGTTGCTTCAATACACCATACAGATTTTCCAACACCTCAGGAAGCATGGATTGATTTGGCTTTGGAAGAACGCATGGCCATGGCAAGAGAATTTTCTTCACTTGTTTTGTCGATCAGGAAAAAAGTCAATATCAGGGTTCGTCAGCCACTCCAAAAATTGCTTATACCCATTTCTTCTGATCAGATGCAACAGCAATTGAAAAAAGTGGAAGATCTGATTTTAGCGGAAGTGAATGTAAAAGAGATGCAGTATTTGCCTGCAGATAATGATTTTATCAAAAAAAGGGTCAAGCCAAATTTTGTGATACTGGGCAAAAAGCTTGGTGCAAAAATGAAGGCAGCTGCTGCTGTGATCACAGCATTAGATCAGCAGTCGATCAGAAAATTAGAGCAAGAAGGACAAATTTCTATCTCACTTGAGGGCGAATTGGTTGAAATTTTAAGAGAAGAGGTAGAGATTCAAAGTGAGGATGTTGCCGGATGGTTGGTTGCATCCAGAAATGCATTTACGGTGGCATTAGATGTTTCTGTGACACCTGAATTGGAAAATGAGGGTAATGCAAGGGAATTGGTGAACAGGGTACAAAAAATAAGAAAGGATCAGGATTTAGAATTGACCGACCGCATAATTGTGGAAATTCAGTCAGATCCTGATTTGGACAATTCATTTACAGATTTTAATGCGTATATTTGCGCCGAAATTTTAGCTGACCAGGTCTTGCTGAAGCAAGGTTTAACAGAAGGTGTTGAAACAGAGATCAATGGTAAAATGCTGAAGATCAATGTTATAAAAAAAGGGTAAGAATTATGGCAACAAAGAAACCAGCACCAACAAAGAAAGCAGCTCCTGCTAAGAAAGCAGCTCCTGCAAAAAAATCAGCCCCAGCTGTTAAAGCTGCTGCTGCAAAAAAACCTGTAAAAAAGGCTGCTCCTTCTAAAAAACCAGCACCTGCTAAGGCGGCTCCTAAAAAGGCGCCAGCAAAAGCTGTTGTTGCCAGTAAGTCGGCAGTAAAGTCTGCTCCAAAGAAAGCAGCTCCTGC